>DBFXIC010000041.1:0-6660 GCA_048455095.1 Anaeromassilibacillus sp. | reverse complement strand
GAAGAAGGAGGTCTGAAGAGTAGATGAGACAAAAACGTTCGACAAGGCTTCTATCCCTGCTTTTGTCGCTGACAATGATCCTGGGCACGTTTACCAGTACCATGGCGTTTGCCGTGGAGGAGGAGAGTGCCAAGGACTCCGCAGCAAGGGCGGCGAGCAGCAGCTTTGCGGAAGGCACCGGTGCGGAAGGTGATCCGTATCAGATTTCTACCGTCACACAGCTCAAAAGCGTCGCTAATGACCTGAGCGCGTCCTATATCCTCACGAAGAGTTTGACAATTTCTAATGAGGATTGGAAACCAATTGGCGATCTGAATGAACATTTCACCGGCGTTTTCGACGGAGACGGCCATACCATCAGCGGATTGACTGTCGACGACAGATATGGCCAGCGCCATGGTTTGTTTGGCTATCTGGAAGGCGCGACCGTAAAAGACCTTGCGATTGAGGTCAATTTGGTCAACGGCACCAATAATATTGGCGGTTTGGCCGGTTATGCTTCCGATAGTATCATTGACAACTGCGGCGTGATCGCGTTGGATGAGAACTCGCTCATTTCCGGTACCAACACCAATATTGGCGGCCTGATCGGCGGGGCGGCCCGTACGCAGATCAGCAACTGCTTTGCAACAGTAAATGTAAAAGGCGGCTCGCCAACGGGCGGCTTGGTTGGTCTCTTTAGCGGGGCCCGTTCCACCGTTTCCGATGAGGAAGACTATGCGGTTGTCAACTGTATGGCAACTGGCGACGTGACCGGAAGCTCCAGCAGTACGGGCGGCCTGGTTGGCAAGTGTGAGGGCGCAAGCGTCCAGAACAGCTTTGCAACAGGTACGTTGGGTGTGACGAGCAGTCTGGAAGATCCGGCGAAATTCGTCGGCGGCATCGCCGGCGGTATAAGCTGGCAGGTCGTCGGAGGAACCGGCTATCAGCACGCCGGCGCTCTGCAGAACTGCTACTTCATCGGTGCGGTTCAGGAGGGCGGCGCAGGAGTTGTCGGAATGGTTTCCGACGAAGGCAGCCTAGTAGAAGATTGCTATTACAACAGTGAGATTGCAAATGGCTACAACCTGCTCAGCGGCAAACCGCAGGCGGACGAGCCGTCTGTCACGGCAAAAACCTTAGCAGAGATGAGTGGAGAAGCCTTTGTCACCGCTCTGAACGAGGTGGCAGATGCAAATGGCTGGGGAACCTGGATCATGAACGAGGACGGCATAACTGTTCTGTCCGGTGTTGGCGAAGGCTTCATCCCGGCTGATCCAAGCACGGACGAGCCAGAATCCTATTCGCATTATGATCAGTGGGTCGCAGGCGAAAGAAGCGATCCGTGGTATTATCAGATTAGGAATAAGTCGGACAAAACCTATTCTGATTTCACCAATTGGAATGCGGGGCAGTCCGCCTGGACCACCACGAGCTATGGTTCCGGAAACGACTGGGGCAAGCTCGGTCGCGACGTGATGGTTTCCCTGTTTGGAGCTGATTCTTCGCATGACGGCGTCGCTTATGCATGGAAAGCGCCGCATGACGGTATCGTGAAGGTTTCCTTTGAAACAGAGATTACCGCCATGGCGAACAAAGACGGCATGGCGACTGTGCAGATTTCCAAGGGGACTGATGCGAAGGCAGAAGAAGTTCTGCACAGTTATCAGGTAAACAATGCAAATCCTACTTCGTCGGCAACGACAGATTTAATTATTGCAGAAGTACAGACGGGCGACTATATCCGTGTGGAACAGTTTGCAAATGTCGATAACGACATCAAGAATGTTCGCCCGGTGGTCTCCTACGTCTCCGATGAAGACCAGGTCCTTATGGCAAAGGCAGAGCTGCAGAAAGCTTACAATAGCGCGGAAGCGCTTTTGAATGGCGATTATACCGCCGCTTCCCTGGAAGCACTCCGTACGGAAGTAGCTTCTGCAAAAGATGTCCTTGCCAGTGCGTTTGCGACGATTGAAGACTGTGAAAGTGCGATGGCCGCACTCCAGAAAGCAGTCGATTCCCTGGTGCCGGTCGTCTTTACAAAACTCGATCAGGCGCCGATGGCGGCAACTGCGGCGGCGAGCAGCTTCCATGATCCCGGCAGTGCAACCTCCAGCGACGGAAGCCCGAATTGGGCGTTCGACGGAAAAGCAGGGACTTGGTGGCATTCTCATTATACCGAGCAGATAGGCCCGGAGCATTGGATCGCATGGGGTTTAAGTGCTGATTTCGCCACTTCCTATTATGTAGGTAAAGTCGAATACCAGCCCAGAACGACGGGCGGCAGCCCGAACGGCCGTTTTGGACAGTATGTGCTGGAAGCCAGCAATGACAATGCGGCGATTGCGGACACCACTTGGACAGAGATTGCCAGCGGCACGTGGTCTGATGATGCCAATCTGAAGACAATCATTTTGGAGACTCCGGTACAGGCGACAAAATTACGCTTGAGGAGCCTTAGCACTTACGGAAATCCTGCGAACTCTTTCGGTAGTGCACAGGAGATCAATGTCTACTCCACCGATGCTACGGCGCCCGTGGAGAAGGGCGAACTGCAGGCCGTGTATGATGCCAACGCAAACAAGGAACAGGGCAGTTATACACAGGCTTCTTGGGACGCGTTTACGCTTGCTTTGGGCGCGGCGAAAACAGTGCTCGACAACCCTGATGCAACTCAAAAAGACGTAGACGATGCCCTCACGGCCCTCAATGCCGCGATTACGGGACTCACCACCGGTGAGGAGGAGACGCGCACGTATGTACTCCACCCCTATGGCTTGAAGAGGTGCATGGAGGTCGTGGTTCCGGTTGGCAAGACTGCTACAATTAAATGGGAATGGGATCAGGCCCAGACCGGCTATGTGCCCTCTCTCAACGGCAGTAAGCTCCGCGACGACCTGACCTTTGACGCAGCGGCCATCGCGCCGATCGTCTGCAACCCGATCAGCGGAAATTCGCAGGTAGTCGGTGGCCTCCAGAAGATCCGTGCGGTTCCGGATACACCGGAAATCGTATTGGCTCCGACGGCGGATACACCGGAAGAAGTACAGGACATCCCCGTTTTGAGCCATTCTCCGGACGTCCCGTTTACGGTTCAGTATGTGGATCAGGACGGCAATACAGTAAAAGAGGTTCAGAGAATAAGCCTCCTGTATGAAAAGAGCCATCATGTCGGTTCTGACATCAAGGAAATTGGCACAATTGAAGGTGTGGATAAGATCGAAGTGCTTAATCCGACTTTCAAGACCATCGAGATTACGAAGGATGCAAACGGCAATGACGTTGCCATCCCGAATGTCGTCACATTTAATGTAAATTTGGTCCGTATTGAACCCACAAAAGACGTTACCATTAGCTTTACCTTGAATGGCGTCGAAGTTGGTACACAGACCATCACTTTGAAGAAGGGCGATCCGGCGGTGACCATTCAGGCGGAAAATCCGCCCGAAGGGTATCTCCTCAGCCCGGCAAGCCAATCCGCTAAGTTGGAATACACTGCGGAAGGCAAACTCAAGATCAACGGCTCTGTTGTGACCGGCGCTGCGGTGGTTACCTTCACCGTACGAAAAGCACCGCCTCCGAAGGCATTCTATGACATTGTTGTCAACGGAGAGAAGGCTTTCACCCTCGGTGTTGGAGAGGGAACCTCTGTCACGGTGCAGTGGAAGTATTACATGCCTCCCTACATTGATGGACGTCCCAACCCGACTCCGGTTTATAGGCTGGAGCTGGTAACAGCAAAAGGAACGTACTATCCTACAACGCTTAAAGAGCTGGATGGAACGGTTACCAACGGATTTAAGTTCGATGAGATTGTGCTCTCCGGCCAGAATATCGATGTGACCGGCGCATATAATCTGCCGGATGACATCCGGATGGTAAGCCTTGAAAGCAACATCGCACCTATGTCGATCGTACTGTCCTCTGCGGTGGGCGACTCCGAGAAATATCCGGCAAGCGCGCCGAAACAAGAGGCTGTGAGCATTTCCTCCGGCACACCGGTCGTCACAGCTGTGAAGGTCACCAATCCGAATGAAAAGATCGAAAAGGGTACGACTGAACATTTCGCGGCGACGGTTGAGGGCGAAAATGTGACGCAGAACGTCACATGGTCCGTGATCGGCTCCAACGTCAGCACGATCGATGAAAATGGTGTGCTGACCGTTCCCGAGAGTGAGCCCTATGACATCTTCCTCGTTCGCGCTACTTCCGTGGACGATCCGGAAAAATACGGTGAGGTTGAGGTATCGTTGGTCCCGGCCGGTATGCCGCAGGGCTCCGGTACGGAAGAGGATCCTTACGTCATCACGACGGCGAAGGAATTCAACGCAATCCGCAATCTTTCCAGCGTCAATTTCCCGAATTACTTTAAGTTAGCGAACGACATCGATCTCTCCGACTATGCGGATACTTGGATGCCGATCGGCACCGATCGGGATCACCGCTTTGGCGGCATAATCGATGGCAACGGCAAGACCATCCGTGGTTTGAAGGTTGACCAGGCGATGGACTATGCGGGTCTCTTTGGGTATGTAAGGAACACAACCATCAAAGACCTTACAGTCGAGGTCGTTAAGGTCAGCGGTAAGAGCAATGTTGGCGCTCTGGCAGGCTATGCAAATGAGAGCACGATCATCGGCTGCGGCGTACGCGCTGTCTCCAACGACAGCCTGGTGGAAAGTACCGGTGTTGCGGCTGGCGGCTTGGTTGGTGTGGCACTGGATACAACGATTGCAGATTCTTACACGGACATCACTGTGAAGGGCGTTAAAGAGCTGGGCGGCTTGGTCGGCAGCTTCAGCGGCAGTACCTCCAGCTATGTTGAGAACTGCTATGCAAACGGAAATGTGATCAGCACGAACACAGATTCCAGCAAGCACATTCATACTGGCGGCCTGATCGGCAATGCCCAGAAGGCAAAGATCCGTAACAGCTTTGCAACGGGCGATATTACGGCGACCGGCAAACGCATCGGCGGCTTGACCGGCACAATCAGTGGTACCTCTGGCGGAGAACGCGCTTATATCAAGAACAGCTATGCTTCTGGAACGATGAACGTAGGCGAGGGCTCCACTTGGGTGGGCGGCCTGAGCGGTACGCTCGAGAACAGCAGTACTGTCCTGGAAAATGCGTTCTACAATAGCGAAAGTGCAGAGAACGGCTGCGGCCTTGTCCCCAGCGGCCTGGTGGATACCTCTACCGGCAAGACGGCGGCGGAACTCAAGAGCCGTGCATTTGCACTCGAGCTCAACGCCAATACCGAAGGCGAGTCCTCTTGGACAAAGTGGGGCTTTGAAGACGGCATCAACGGCGGACATCCGGTTCTGTGCGGCGTGGGCGTCGGCGTAGGCGTTGACGAAGTCACCGACCAGCCGATTGACCAGTATGTACACTACAATGTCATGCTGAGCAATGTGGGCGGACAGCTCCAGACCAATTTCGAAGTCGACGTTAAGGTGGGCGACAGCCTCCAGCTCGGCTATGTATACGGTGAGAAGTGGGGAACTAGTACCAATAACAATTATGGATACTGGCTCACCATCAATGGCAAGAAAGTCAAGTGCGACAATTACGGCAAGTGCAGCTTTGTCTACAACGACGAGACGATCAAGGTTGGAACCAACATCGGTTGCATCACTTCGAACCTCCCGCCGGAGAATCCGCCGGCTCTTACACCGACGGTTGACATGGTTGGACAGGATCAGAATGTGATCATGCCGCTGCGCGACTTCACCCAGAATATCGTTACGATCCCGATCGTGGCGGAGAACATGGATGATGCACAGATTGGCACACTGTCGTTCGCAGTGGATCATTATACCAGCAGCGACCGTTTCTATGTAAGAAGTCTGGATCAGGTCAACATCGACGTTAACCTGAACGACGGCTATACAATCGACGATTGTGAGCCTGTTTCCGAACGCAACTATGCAGTGGTCATGGGCAGCGACGGCGTTGCAAAGCTCGGCACGACCTCTCCGGCGACGAACCAGTTCCCGGTAACCGTGACCAAACCTATGACGGAAACCGTCACTTTCGTGAGCGCTGGCGATGGCTTCCTGAACGATTTGACAAGTTCCACGACGCCGGTGATCGAAACTGGGATTGTCGGTACGGAGGTTCCGGTTCCGACGACTAGACCGGCCAAGGGCTGTGAGTTCACACATTGGACCAACAGCAAGGACGAAACTGTGGAACTTGGCGAGACAGTAACAGTCCCGCTGGGTGGCGAAACTTACACTGCGCACTTTGCAAAGAGCAAATACACCGTACGCTTTGAGATTCTTGATCCGAAGTACGGCACCTTAAAGGCAGCCAACACAAAGGATCAGGTTGACCCGCAGACCGTTGAAATGACGGGCTATGATTACAACACTGGCAGCTATCCAAGTGTGAAACCGGCGAACGGCTATACCTGGCTCGGCTGGAGAGACAAGAACGATCCGGACGGCAAGGTGAACAAGTGGATGGGTACATTTAACTTCAGCGAGAACATCACCTATGAGGTGGTGATCGTGCCGAACAATACCATCGACATCAGCTATCAGTTCAAGGCGCCGGGCGTTGAGAAGCCGATCCTGATTTACAGCAGCAGACTCTTCCTGAATCAGCCGAAGACCCTCGTTACGGAGAATACCATTGCAAAGCTGGCTGAGATGGGCTATCGCCTTGATCCGGCAG
>DBFXIC010000040.1:0-4174 GCA_048455095.1 Anaeromassilibacillus sp. | reverse complement strand
CGCGCCGGTCAGCTGATGCGGGAGCTGACGGACCTCTGCGGCAGCTGCGAGGGCTGCACCGAGGGGCACTGCACCTTCCGCGACGCGGACATCGAGGAGCTGATCCGCCCCGCCGTCACCGTTCCCGATTGGGCCAGAGAGGAAGCGGACATCGCGCCCGACGCCAAGCTGGACTGCCATGTGGACGAGGGCTCCGGTGTGATCACCGTGTGCGAGACATTTTACGACCACGACCTCTCCGATATTCCCGCCGAGCTGCTGGAGGCCCTGCGCAAGTCCGGCTGCTGCCTGTCCGTACTGGAGGATATGCTGATGGAGGACGATGTCATCTACGATATCAAGAGCATCCTGCGGAATGAGAAATACTGCGGCGATGTGCTGATGCAGAAAACCTTTCAGCAGGATGTCATCAACCGCAGGGTCATCAAAAACACGGGGCAGCTCCCCATGTACCTCATAGAGAACCACCACGAGGGCATCGTCAGCCGCGAGAAGTACAACGCGGTGCAGGCGGAGATGGCGCGGCGCAAGGCGGCAAAAAGCCCCTCTAAGAGAGCCTCCACCGGTCTTTCCGCCTACACCAGCCGCTACGCACTCTCAGATCGTCTGGTGTGCGGCGAGTGCGGAACGCTGTACCGCCGCTGCACATGGACGCGCCCCGATGGAAAGCGCGTCGTGTGGCGCTGTGTGAGCCGTCTGGACTATGGCAAGAAATACTGCCACAGCTCGCCCACGCTGGACGAGGTGCCGCTCCAGCAGGCGATCATAGCCGCCCTCAACACCGTCCTGCCGGACTTGGATGGCCGCATCCGCCAAATCACGGAGGCGTTGGAGGCGGAGGTCATCCCGTTCCCCGGCAGCGGCATGAGCCTTGGCGACATCGACCGCAGGCTGGCGGAGCTGGAGGCGCAGTTCCAAAGGCTGCTGGAAAAGGCGGCGGATGATCCCATCGCCTATGGGGATCAGTTCAAGGAGATATTGGACGAGCAGACCGCGCTAAAGGAGCTGCGGGCAACCATCCTTGCCGAGAATAAGAAACACGCCGAAGCGGATCGGCGCATCAGGGATGCCGCGGGGATGCTGGAAAACGCCGTGCCCCACATCGCGGAATGGGACGAGAGTGCCATCCGGCAGCTGGTGGCGCAGGTGAAGGTGCTGTCCAAGAATGAGATCAGCGTGACGCTCAAGAGCGGCATTGAGATCCGCCAGAGCATATCAGACTAAGATAGGAGATGAGAAAATGGTATTTGTGACTGGCGACTGCCACGGAAACTTCCGGCGTTTCCAATCGGAATGCTTCCCGGAACAAGCGAACATGACGAAGGGTGACACGGTCATCATCGCAGGAGACTTCGGCGGCGTGTGGTTCGGTGACAGCCGCGACGATGAAACACTGGACTGGCTGGAACGCCTGCCCTTCACGCTTGCCTTTGTCTGCGGCAACCATGAAAACTATGACGCGCTGGAACGATACCCTGTTGCGGAGTGGCACGGAGGCAAGGTGCATCGCGTTCGTCCCCATGTTCTGCACCTGATGCGCGGGCAGATCTTTGAGCTGGATGGTTACCGCTTCTTTACCATGGGCGGCGCAAAAAGCCACGACATCGAGGATGGGATTCTGGAGCCGGATGCCCCGGATTTTGAGCAAAGGCTCACGATGCTCCAGCGCAAGCCCAGAGCGAGGTACCGCGTCAACCATATCTCGTGGTGGGCACAAGAACTGCCCTCCGATGAGGAATATGCCGAGGCACGGCGAAACCTTAACGCGGTCGGCTGGCAGGTGGACTACATCATCACCCACTGCGCTCCCACCAGCATCGCCCTCATGGGGAGCCGCCACAACGAGGCGGACCGGCTCACAGACTTCCTACAGGAGGTACGGGAAAGAGCAAAATACCACTACTGGCTGTTCGGCCATTATCACGACAACCGAGCCATTGATGAAAAGCACATCCTGCTGTGGGAGCAGATTGTGCGGATTATCTGAAGCAGGTCAAAGCAGAGAAAAACACGGCTGAGTCACCGTGCTTTTCTCTGCTTTGAGCGTTGATCAGGCGCGCCGCGCCGGAAAGGAGAAGCTATGAATATCCGCAAGCCCACAGATTACACCACCCTGTTCGCCGCGCTGGACGCCGCTGTTGCGGCGCAGCTCCCGCAGATGGAGTTGTACTGCGAGATTGGCCGAGTGGTCAGCGGCAGAGCAGCGAAAGGCGCCGCTGTCGCGGCGTCGGAATACCTGCAAGCCGCCTATCCCGCAGCCGATGGCTTTTCTCCCCGCAATGTGCGCCGGATGCGGGACTTCTACCGGATGTACGGCGATACGCCGGAGTTGCTGGCAGCGGCAATGCGTCTGAACTGGACACAAAATGTGGTCATCATGGAGGCCGGATTGACCATGGCCGAGAGGTGTTGGTACATTCGGAAGGTCGCTGAAAGCGGCTTATCCAAAACGGAGCTGCTGCGGATGATTGAGAGAGCCGAACATTCGGAAATTGCTCTTGGCGAAAGCGTGGATACCTGCTATACTGTAGAAAATGATGAGTTTTCGGAGAAGAACCAGTATGAAGAATATCCTGTTTATCTGCCATGGCAATATCTGCCGCAGCCCCATGGCCGAGTTCGTGATGAAGGACTTGGTGAAGAAGGCTGGGCTGGCGTCACAATTCCATATCGAGTCAGCGGCCACCAGCCGGGAGGAGATCGGCAACCCGGTCTATCCTCCGGCACGGCGCAAGCTGGCGGAGCATGGGATCTCCTGCGACGGCCACGCAGCGCGGCAGCTCACCAATCAGGACTACGACAAGTACGACCTGCTGATCGGCATGGACGGCGCGAACCTGCGGAATATGCACCGCATCTGCGGCGGCGACTTTGCAGGCAAGCTGCACCTCCTGATGGACTATACCGACCACCCCCGCGATGTTGCCGACCCGTGGTACACCGAGGACTTCGAGTCGACTTGGCGGGATGTGCTGGAGGGCTGCCAGGGATTGCTGAGAGAATTGTTGCAGGAGTGAGGTGAACAGAATGGCACAGAACGATAAGATCCAGCTATTCGAGGACAAGCGCATTCGTACTGCGTGGGACGAGGAAAAGGAAGAATGGTACTTTTCCATCGTTGATGTGGTGGCTGTTCTAACCGACCAGCCAGACCAACGCGGCGCAAGTAACTATTGGGCGAAACTGAAGCAGCGTTTGAAAGAAGAAGGCGCAGATCAGTTGCTGACAAATTGTCAGCAACTGAAAATGAAGTCGCCCAAGGATGGAAAACGCTACAATACCGATGTGGCAGACACGGAGCAGCTCCTCCGTATCGTCCAATCCATTCCCTCGCCAAAAGCAGAACCGTTTCGAGCCTGGTTAGCACAGGTTGGCCGGGAGCGCATTGAGGAAACCATAGACCCGGAGTTGACCATCGAGAGGGCGTTGGAAACCTATCTCAAAAAGGGCTATACCCGCGAATGGATCAACCAGCGGCTGCAAGCCATTCAGGTCCGTAAGGAACTGACAGACGAGTGGGACGCCCGCGGCGTGCAGAAGGGCGTGGAGTACGCCATCCTCACCGATGAGATCTCCCGTGCATGGTCGGGGATGTCCACCCGGCAGTACAAAAATCTGAAGGGATTGAAAAAGGAAAACCTTCGTGATAACATGACCACGCTGGAGCTGGTGCTGAATATGTTGGCAGAAGCCACCACCACACAGTTTTCAAAGGATCGAAAGCCCTCGACCTTCCAAGAGAATCTGGAAGTTGCTAAAGCTGGCGGACAGGTTGCCGGGCGAACAAGGAAAGACATTGAGTCACAGTCCAATACGCCGGTCATCTCCCCGAAGAACGCCGCGCAGCTCAATCAGGTCGTGACTGACCTTTTGGAAGGGGCAGCCGCGGATATGAGCGAGATGCCAGAGGAAAAATAGCGTTTTCGCATAATGTGGTTTTTCACGCGGCCAATTAGCAGCTCTTGAAAGCACCCATTAAAAAAGTTTGAGAAAAGTTAAAAAAGAACGGAGAATTCCGACTTGCACATGAGATTTTTGAGCCGGGGGTTCAAAAATCTACAGTGGTACGGCATGACAAAAACCGTCTCTTCGGAGGCGGTTTTTTAAAAGCCGCGCCAAAACGGCTTATCTGCTCAGAAGATTCCAGAAAGGACACAAGCCGCCTGGAAACCCA
>DBFXIC010000039.1:0-5457 GCA_048455095.1 Anaeromassilibacillus sp. | reverse complement strand
AAAGCGCAGGCTGGTGTTCTCGTTCGGCATGGTCAAGGTATAGGTGCAGCCATCGGCCTCAAACGGGATGTCCTCGCCGTTGAGCTTTGCACTGGAGAATGCGCCGTTTACAGGGGTAAAGGTAAAGGTCAGCTTTTCGCCTGCCAGCACCTTTGCGCCGTAGATCGCATTGGTGGAGATGATTTCGTCTGCATTGCCGCTGACTTCCATGGAGGCGTTCCCGCTCCACTGAGCCGTCAACAGGTGCGGAGCAGGTGCTTCCTGTGCCACAGATAGCGTAACTGCGGAATCCGGCATTATAAAGGTATACTCGCCATCCGCAAGCTTCTCTACCGCCACAGATTGACCGTTCCCATCCTTGGCAGAAACGGATTTCACATCCTGTGCAACATGCAGATAGACCGGCTCGTTCTCGTAATAGAAACGGAAGTCCGCCGCCGCGGATACGCCGTCCGCCTTCTGAATGTCAACAGGGTTGTAAACATCCAAAGCCTCTTGATTACTATCAAAGAAATAGGTGTGCAAAATCATGCGCATGGTGTTGCGGATGTTGCGCTCCAATGTCTTTCTGGAAAGAGAACCGTCCGCGAGCGCATCGCGCACCGCCTGCAGCTGCAGACTGCCGGGCGCGCCGGCAGGGTCATTGTCACTGCCGGAAGAGGGCATTTTCAGGTCGTTGCCGGCCTTGATTTCCTCCACCAGGGTGGATTCGCTGCCCCAGTCCGTCATGACAGTGCCTTTGAAGTTCCATTCGTTGCGCAGCACCTGCGTAAGCAGGTCCGCATTCTCCGCCGCGCGTGTGCCATTGATCAGGTTGTAGGAAGACATAATACACCACGGCTGGGACTCCTTGACGGCGATCTCGAACGGCCGCAGATAGATTTCACGCATGGCGCGTTCTGATACCATGCTATCGCTGTTTTTGCGGTAATTCTCGCTGTTGTTCGCGGAGAAATGCTTGAGCGTTGCGGAGACACCTTCCGACTGGATGCCGCGAATCTGCGCAGCGGCCATCTTACCAGCGATGAAGGGATCTTCCGAATAATACTCAAAATTGCGCCCACATCTGGGATTGCGGTGGATATTCGTGCTGGGTGTCAGCCAGATGGGGAAGCCGTCCTGGCCCATGGAGAGGTTCTTATATTTATCGAGCGTTTTGAAGGTCTTGGCTTCCTCTGCACCGGCTTTGCCCGCCGCCTCTACAAGGCCCGGGTTCCAGGTACATGCTTGCAACGTCGCGCAGGGCCACGCGGTCGCCGTATACTTGTTGTTGCGGATGCCCGCAGGGCCGTCCGCTGTTTGCAGGCGCGGAATGCCAAAGTCGAGTACGTCTTTGGTACAGGCGGTGTTTGCGCCGTCTACAATCTCCCTGGGGTTGTCGCTGCCAGTTCCGCGGGAAAGAATGATGAGCTGGTCGTCGGAGAGCTGCTCCAAAAACGCGGTCATTAGCGCAGGATTCTCCGCCACGTCTGCCAGCATGATTTTTTCACCGGAGGCCTGTACAGCGCGCGCCGCCGTATTCGGCAGGACTGTCTTTGTCGGTTCAATTGCTGCCGCAGCGGGCGATTCCCCATCGGACCATACGGTCGTTTCATAGCTGTCGGGGCCTGTGCCGTCCAGACGGCGTTCCAACTTCTTGTCGGGGTTTACCGGCTGGAACACCTTGGTCAATTGTTCTGTCACAGTCAGTTCATCCACCGTGTAGACGCCTGCCTGTTCCGTATCGCGCACGGAATTGCCCACCAGGATCCGATAATCCCCCGGCTCCAATACAAACGCGGATTCCTCTCCCGTCTTGCCCACGTCGTCATAGGACGCCATCTCGTCAATGTCGTAAGACATCGTGACGGTCTGGGACTCGCCGGGCTGCAGCAGGTCCGTCTTCTGGAAGGCCGCCAACTCCAAGGCTGCCTTCGGCAGATCGCCCGCCGGCGCGCTGAAATACGTTTCCACCACTTCTTTGCCCGCCATGTCGCCAGTGTTGGTGACCGTCGCGGAAACCTCGATGGTCCCCGCCTCCGTGTTCGGAGCGGCTTTTACGTCGTGGATGTCAAAGGTCGTATAGGACAGGCCGTAACCGAAGGGGAAGATGACCTTGTCCTGTGCAAAGGTTTCAAAATAGCGGTAACCGACGAAAATATCCTCTTCATAGGAGACCCAGGCATTCCTGCCGGCATTTTCATAGACGTTTGCGGAGGGATAGTCGTCGAAGCTGGTCACAAACGTGTCCGTCAGTTTACCGGAAGGATTGACTTCACCGCAGAGTGCGTTGGCCACTGCAATGCCGCCCTCCATACCGGGCTGCCAGGCGAGGAACACCGCGTCGACGCTTCTGCCGTCGCTGCTCTTGATGGTGTTCAGCCAATTGAGATCCATCACCACGCCGATGTTGAGAACTACGACGACACGATCAAATTTATTGAGCGCAGTTTGGATCAATTCCTTTTCGCGGTTGCGCAGATAATACTCGCCCGCCTTGATGCCGATGTCAGACCCTTCTCCAGTGCGGCGGCGCAGGACGACCACGGCCGTTGCATGTTCCTGCGCGGCAGCCTCGTCGATCAGCTGCTTCAATTCGCTGGTCATCTCCGGCTCATCCGTGCCATATCCGCCGCCGACGCGGGTGTAATACTGGGAATAGAAGTCGGAAAGCGGTTCGTACAGCTTGATCTTTCGATTCGCCGCTTTGTCCTGTAATCCCTCCTGGATGGTGCGGACATATGCCGACTCCACGTCGCCGGAGCCGCTGCCGCCCTTGACATAGCTTGCCTGCCCAATGCCCAGCAACGCCACGTTGGTTTCTTCTGTCAGCGGAAGCGCGCCGTTGTCGTTTTTCAGGAGTACGACGCCCTCTTCCGCAATTTCACGCGAGAGCCTGCCGTGCTCAGTGGATTCATCGATCAGGGGGACCACCACCGGTTCGGAGACAATCTCCGGATTGGAGCGGGAGCGCGCCCGCACCGTCACCGTATCCGCCGGGTCACCGAAAGATATGCTCAGAAGGCCATAACTGCTGATCTTTGCGCTGTCAGCACCCTCTACTTCCCATGTCACAAATGGGTCGCAGCCTTCGTCGCCCGTGACGGTCGCAAAGAAGGAGGTTGTCTTTCCCTTGATGGCCTGACAGGGATCCTGGGTATGCACTGCGATCTGCGTGACCTTTGCCTCCGGGTCTACCTCAAGCTTTTCAAACTTCAAAAGGCTGAGATTGAACTGCTTGGTGAGGGCGACGCGGACCGTGTGGCTGCCCGCTGTTAGATGGACGCCCACCGGGGAGGTGGACTGCCAGTTCTGCCAACCACCCGTTCCGTCGTGCGTAACGATCGCGGCCAGTTCTCCGTCGACGTAGCATTCTAGGCCGATCAGGTCGGGTTCCGTTGTCGCGCGCGCCACATGCATCGACAGTTTGAAATCGCCTTCGATCTTTTGGGGAACGTTGATATTGTATTCCAGCCAGTCGCCCGCCATGGTGGACGTCGGGTTCTTCCCGCTGGAAACCTCCGGGTCCTTACATGTCTCGAGACCGAAATTTTTGGAACCACGGGAGAAGTTGGACGCATCCACTGTGATGACGTCGCTGATCTGCTTCTCCTGCTCAAATTTGATCAGGCTGAGGTTGAACTGGTTGACAAACGATACCTTGAGCGTATGCGTTCCTGCGGTCAGCTTGACAACAGCCGGCGGCGTTTCCACCCAGGCTTTCCAGCCGCCTGTTCCGGCACGGACAACGTCCAGCACCTGCTTGCCATCCAATTCGGCCTTCAGCTTAATGTCCCCGGGGGCCGTACCGGCGCGTGCCACATGTGTCAGCAGGTTATAGGTTCCCGCCATGTCCTCAGAGACGTCAAAGGTATATTCCAGCCAGTCCCCAGCATAGGTTCCCGCCGGAATGAGGCCGCTTTCCACCTCGGGATCGCCTGCCGCTTCCGTCTTTAGGGGCTTGGAGGATTTTGTATATTTCACCGCGTCAATTTTGAACTGCTTGTCTCCTTTAACCGCCTGGGTAAACTTGAGCAGGCTCATGTTGAATTGCGTCGTATAAACGATCCTGATCACATGATCGCCTGCACTGAGGTTCAATTCAAGCGCATCGGAGGGCACCCAGCTTCTCCAACCACCTGTTCCGGCGCGCGCAATCTGCCCTGCCAACGCACCGTCCAGATAGCACTGCAGGCCGATCGCACCGGGGTCCGTCCCGGCGCGGGCCAGGTTCATCACCAGATCATACGCACCTGCCGCATCTTCCGGCACGGTTACATGGTATTCCAGCCAGTCGCCCGCCATCATATACCGGGGAATCAGTCCGTCGGGCACCTCAGGATCGTTGCCCGCCTCTGTTTCCACGTTGTCCTTGGAGATACGCGCATAATCCATCACCGGGATCTGCACGCCGTCGCCAATTTCAACCGGCTTGACCGCAGAGGCAAAGTTGATCCAACTGAGCTCAAAGTCACTGTTAAAGACCACGCGGATTGTGTGGTCGCCTTTTTTCAGGGCAATGCTCTGGGGCGTCGTGGTCATCCACGGAACGCTCTCTCCTGCGGGGTCTCCCTCCTCCACGGTGAGCGTTTGTTCCATATCCACCAGGACGTCCATCCGGGGACGTTCTCCCGCAAGGGATTGCACGCGTGCAGAGAACAGATACTCCCCGTCCGACGGCACAGACACCTGGAACTCCAACCACTCTCCGTGATACGTCTCACAGGTCATCTGCTCGTCGATCTTCAATGGATCTGAATTCGCCTTTAACTGGACGTGCTCCGAAGCGCCGGTATACGCGGCGGAGGCGAGTTTCGCGGGCAGTTCCACTGATTCGGCGTTCTGCTGTACGACCGCCTGCTGGGGATACGTTCCCTGTGGGGACGCATCCACTGCCGCCATAGAGGAAAAACCGGATAGCCCGATGGTCATCGCCATCACCAGGGCAAGAATTTTCTTTTTACACAACATCTTCCATACCAACTTTCCTTATTCATCAACATACTCATACGGACACCAAACAGATATTGCAACACCCCCAGAGTAAAAATCCTTTGTTAAATTAGTGATTGTTAAAAATCACTTCGCTAAATCGACTTGTAACATTTGTTATAAATCCATTTATTTTATAAATCAAAAATATATGGATTTGCGCTGAATTACCATCTCGATCATATCATATCACATGAATACTGTCAATGATATTACCATTTAAATTATCTGTTTTTTTATATTGTTGGTTTTTCATTTTGTCTGTTTTGTTTAATTTTCTCTATAAGCAACCTGTTGCCTACTATGGGAATGATCGCTTGTTTTTCTCTGAACGTCCGATAGGCATGTCCAGTATCTATTTTGATGTAGGATGTGAATGATGGCGATCATAAACGCTTTTCCTTGTGGACGTAAGGGATGATTTTTTACCGCTTTCGTCCGCAGGACAATGATGATCAAACGGAAAAGCCCCCGGCCACTGGCCGG
>DBFXIC010000038.1:0-5064 GCA_048455095.1 Anaeromassilibacillus sp. | reverse complement strand
GCCACGGCCGGGTCATTAAAAGCCAGATGGCCGTTTTCTCCCACGCCCAAAAAAATGAGATCCGGAGGATACTCCTCCAGCAAGGCGGTGTATTTTTCACACATCGCTTCGGCTTCGTCCGGCGGGCACGCCATATAAAACAGCTCCCCAAAGGGGACGCGGTCAAAAATTGCACGGCGCAGGAAATTGCCGAAGCCGGCGCTGTGCGCGGGGTCCAGCCCGATATACTCGTCCTGGTGAAACCCCCGGACCCGCCGCCAGTCGATATCCTGCCCAAGCAGCGAAGCGATCAGGTCGTCCTGCGAAGGGGCCGCCGCGAACACAACGTTCGCTTCGCCTTTTTTGTCAATCGCTTCGCGGATGATATGGGCGGCCCCCCGGGCTGCGGCCGCGCCCATTTCGGCGCGTGTATCAAACACATGGACGGGCAGGCCGTCGATGATTTGCTGTTGCCTTTCCATCGTGAAAAGTCTCCTTTATCGTTGTTATTCTTCGCGCACGCCCAGATAGGCGGCCGCAATATCGGGATCGTCCAACATCTGCCTGCCCGGACCGGATTTGACCATGCGGCCGTTTTCCAGAACATAGGCATAGTCACAGATGGACAGCGATTTTTTTGCGTTCTGCTCCACCAGGATGACGGTGATCCCCTCGTCCCGGATACGCCGGATGGTGTCGAACACCTCGCCGACAATGATTGGGGCAAGGCCCAGAGACGGCTCGTCAAGCAGAAGCAGCCGCGGCCTGCCCATCAGCCCCCGGCCGATTGCAAGCATCTGCTGCTCGCCGCCGGAGAGCGTCCCGGCGTCCTGTCCGTGCCGCTCCCTAAGGCGCGGGAACAGCTCATACTGGCGCTCGATCAGCTCCCGCACCTGCCGCGCGCTGGAGTTTAAGTATGCGCCCAGCCGCAGGTTCTCCTCCACGGTCAGGCCCGCGAAGATGCTGCGCCCCTCGGGTACCTGGATGACGCCCGCTGAGACGACGCGGTGGGAAGCGCCGGGCAGATTCTTCCCATCGAAGCGGATTGTGCCTGTGCGCTTGACCATCCCGGAAATGGCGCCCAGGAGCGTGCTTTTGCCTGCTCCGTTCGAACCGATGATGACCGTGATCTTTCCCGCCTCAGCATCCATATCCACACCGTGAATGGCTTCGATCTGCCCATAGCTGACATGCAGGCCGCGGATTTCCAAAAGCGCCATTAGACTTCCTCCTCCCCCAGATATGCCGCCAAAACGGCGGGGTCCTTCTGGATTTTGGCAGGCGGGCCTACGGCGATGGTCCTGCCGAAATCCTGTACATAGATCGTATCGCAAAGCGTCATGATGAGATCCATCCGGTGTTCAATGACCAGAATTGAGAGCTGGAAGCGCTCCTTGATCAGACGGATGAAATCGATCAGAGCCAAAACCTCCTCCGGGTTCAGCCCTGCGGCCGGCTCGTCGAGCAGAAGGACGCGGGGGCGGCTGGCGATGGCGCGCGCGATCTCCACGCGCCTCTGGATGCCGTAGGGGAGGTTGGCCGGCCGCGCGCCGCTATGCTGGGAGAGATTTAAAACCTCCAGGCAGCGGGACGCCTCCTCGGCGATGCGCCGCTCCTCGCGCTGGCGGCGCGGCAAAAGGAACATGGCCTCAAAGAGGTTGTACCGGCCCGCCTGGTCAAGCCCTACCTTGACGTTGTCGAGCACCGAAAGTCCGGCAAACAGGCGCGTATTCTGGAAGGTGCGCGAAAGCCCCATGCGGGCTACCTGTACCTGATCGCTCTCTGTGATATCGCGCCCCAGAAAGGTTACGCGGCCTTCGCTGTAATCGTAGATGTGGGAAAGCAGGTTGAAAATTGTAGTCTTGCCTGCGCCGTTCGGCCCAATGATGCCGCCGACTTCCCCCTCGTGCAGCTCCATATTAAAGTCCTGCACAGCCTTGACGCCTCCAAAGCTTTTGGAAAGATGCTCTGTCTTTAAAAGGATGTCAGCCATCTGTGCCGCCCTCCTTTTTTTTGCGCCGTCCGGACAGGCGCTCCCTGAGCCGGCTAAAGCTGAGTTCGTGCTCACCCATCAAGCCGGACGGACGGAAATTGATGATTAAAAGAATCAGGATGCAGTAAAGAATGGTGCGGTATTCCTGCAAGCTCTGGCCGAACAGCGTGACGTTGCGGAAAAATTCAGGCAGGCATTTGAGCAGCGCCGCGGAGATGACCGCGCCGGTCAGGCTGTTGGTGCCGCCAAAAAACAGAAATATTTCCTGTTCCGAGGAAGCTGTCCAGCCGAACGACTCCGGCAGGAGCACGCGGTTTTGCAGCCCGTACAGAATCCCCGCAAGCCCAGCGATCACAGAGCCTAAAATATAGACCTTGATTTTCAGCTTGTACACGTCGATACCAAAGCTTTTGGCCGCAAGCTCGTCGTTTTTCAGCGCGATGCTCATGCGCCCATAGCGGGAATATTTGAGGTTTCGCACACAAAAAATGGAAAGCGCCGTCACAAGCAGCGCGAGCGGCAGCAGATGCTCCACCTTTGGGATTTTGGAAAAGCCCTGCGAGCCGTTTGTGATATCGGAAAAGGTGATGAGCAGGGCGGTGATCGTCTGCCCCAATCCCACCGAAATCAGCGAGAAATAATCCTTGCGCAGGCGGACGGTGGGCATGGCGGCCAGCCAGGCCACCAGCATGCAGGCGCCGATGCCGCCCAGGCTCGTGATCCAAAAGGAAAGCCCTGTTTTTGCCGCCAGAATAAAGGTGATGTACGCGCCGATCGCCATATAGGCCGCCTGGCCGAGGCTGAACATACCGGCCAGCCCGGTGAGCGCGAAAATGCCGGTGATGGCGATGATGGAGATGGACGCCTGAATCAGCAGCCCGACATAGTAGGAATTCATAGCATCGCCCCCTATACCTTATCCTGGGCAAATTTGCCCGAAATGCCCTGCGGACGCAGGAACAAAAATACCAGCATGATGCCGAACAGGATGGCCGGGGTCACGCTGGAACCCAGGAAATAGATCGAAACCATTTCGATCACTCCAAGCAGGATCGCCGCGGCGATCGCGCCCGAAAGGCTGCCCAGGCCGCCGATGACAGAAGCGATAAAGCCCTTGACCATCATCGAGGAGCCGAGAGCGGGGTAGACCGAATACTTGATGCCGAGCAGCGTGCCCGACACGCCGGCCAAAAAGCCGGCCAGCGCGAATGTAAAGAGCACAATAAAGCCGGAATTGATCCCCATCAGGCGCGAGGCCCTTGGGTTGATCGCGACGGCGCGGATCGCCAGGCCGATCTTTGTCCGGTTGATCAACAGCATGAGCACAACCAGCATGGCGATTGAAACCGCCAGCACGACCAAATCCATCGTGGCAAACGACGCACCCAGCAGACTCACCGAGGCGACCTCGAACATGCCGGGGAAACCATAGGAGGTCTTGCCGAAAAAGACGGTGAGGATTTGTTCGATCAGAATAGCAAATGTGATCGAGGCCACAAAGTAGTAAATGTTGGGGCTGTTGTTTTTGCGGATGCGGCGGTAACACAGCGTGTCGAGCAAAAGCGCCACGCCCAGGCTCACAACCGCCGTGAAAAGAAGCGTAACCCACAGAGACGGCGGCGTTTCAAAGGATGCGTAAAAGAAATAAGCGATGTACGCGGCGGCGGAAATCATGCCGCCGTGGGCAAAATTTGAAAATTTCAGGATGCTGAACACCAGGGCGAAGCCCACAGCGATCAGCGCATAGACTGCGCCAAGGGAAATGCCGTTGACAATCAATTGCAGGCTCAAGCAAACACCTCCTGACAGATAGGGGCTGCCGGAAAACAAAACGCCGCGGCCTTGGGCGGCCGGTTTTGCCGGCAGCCCGGGCAGGGACGCCGCTGTAAAGCGGCAGGGCAAAATACCGCTCCTGCCGCTTCACGGCTATTTCGCAAAACGCAAACGGTTCTACTGATCCCATTCTTCGCTCAGGGTATAGGTGTCAATCACCTTCACCGTAAAGTTTTCGTCGTACTCGGCGATCAGCATGGGCATACCAAGTGTACGGTGGGTCTTGGGATTGATGGTAATGGGTCCAGCCGCGCCTGGGGCGTCCTTTACTTCGGCGAGGGCCGCGGCAACGGCGGGGCCGTCATAAGGGTCGTCCACAGCCTTCAGCGCCTCGGCCAGAACCATGGTGGCGTCGTAGCCGAAGCAGGCGTTGGCAATCGGATATTGGGCGCCGGTTTCCTCCATATATTTCTGCACAATGGCATAGGAGGGATCGTCCGGATTCTCCATATCCACATTCTGGAGGAAATAAGTATCATACACCTTTGTTTTTACCAGTGTGTTGAAGGGCGCCTGAAACGTATTGTTTCCAAGCACGATCCCCTGGTAGCCTGCCTCGCGCAGATAATCGTAGCACAAAGCGTTGTCGGCCGCATAGTTGCAGATGAACACAGCGTCCGGATTGGCCTGCGCCAGCTTGACGGCCTGCGCGCGGTAATCCACGTCGCCGGTCTGGAAGGATTCCTCAGCCAAAACCTGACCGCCGTTTTTTGTGATATAATCGGCGAACGGTTCGGCGTGCATGACCGCATAGGAAAGCCCGGCGTTATAGAAGGTGCCGACGGTTTTGACGCCCAGCTTTTCCATGGCATAAGCCGCGATGGAATACGATTGCTGCGCGCAGCCCGGCTCCGCCAGGAACATATAAGGATACGGCTCGCCGGTGTTTTCATTCGTGGTGCAGCGTTCATCCATAAAGTGGCCCACAATCGGGATTTCGTCCTCTGTAGACAAATCCACCCATGCCAGCGCCGGGTTAGAGAGCGGGGGACCGACGATTGCGGCGACGTTCTTTTCATCTACCAGCAGGCGGTAGCAGTTGACGCCCTCCTGCACGTCGTTTTTGCAGTCCATTGCGATCACCTCGAGCGGACGTCCGTTGATGCCGCCCTGTTCGTTGATGACGCGCACCGCGTATTCAACACCCCAGGCGTTGGCGGTGCCGGCCTCGGAAGCGCCGCCGGACAAATCCTGAATGGTACCGATGAGAATCGCATTTTCATTTCCAGCGGCGGATTCTTCCCCATTGGATCCGGCAG
>DBFXIC010000037.1:0-2668 GCA_048455095.1 Anaeromassilibacillus sp. | reverse complement strand
GGAAAGGTGGAGCGCAGTCATAGAGAGGACCAAAAACGTTTCTTCGACACGCACCGTTTCTATTCCCTCGCCGACTTTGGTGGGCAGGAAGCTCCCCCCAAAGCCTGAGCAACTCCCGTCCCATGCGTCCTCTTCATTGGGCTGCTCCCAGAGAGGTTCTCTCTTCTTTCACTGTCCAATATGTTTGACAAACCTACAATTGGTTTCAGGGGATGCACAACAGAGCAAGAAGCGAGCTGGAGCGCTGGTTGTGCCAAATCAGGAGTAAGACCATGTTATTTTGTCAATTCACTGGCCTTATTCATGATTCGGATATTCCTTTTCTTTTACACCCAAAAATGGCCGTTTTGAGACTAACACGGAAGGAATGCGCAATGGGCTTCGTTAATTAAATAGGATCAAGTATTCAATACACGAGCTGACACCATCCGCCAAGCTGCACCAGCAAACCACGAAAGAGGTCTAAATGTCCAATTGGCTATGCTCGCCTTGATTCGAATGGGAGTTACGCGATAACAGTATAGTTCCGGCTATCCAGCAGGACAGGATTGTCATTCACCGTTTCTACATCGAGATGGAATGACGATTGCCGGAGCACACAACAGGAGGAGTATATGAAACACAGATTCATTCTTTGCCTCATTGCCCTGATCTTGTGCTGCGCTTGCTGTTTGCCCGCATCTGCCGAGTATGACACCCCGGACGCATGGAATCTGACCTTTGAAACAGATGACGTCATTGCCGCCGCCAAAGAGGTCTGCCTCATTTACGGCGGACAGGGCAGCTGGGAAAAGGGACAAGTGCAGACAGTAGGCTGCGTTGTGCTAGAGCAGAACGAATCGGATGACAAGATCGAACTGGCGCTCTATACCGCACGAAGCGTATATGACTGCTCTTCCGGATCGCCCGAGCGCATAGCCGGAGGACTCAAACCGGTCAAGCTCATCTTTGAAAAGGAAGAGAACGAGCTGCGCCTGCTTTCTTATCAGAAGCCAGAAGATGGAGCTGAGAATGCGGCCAGCCGGGAAAGAATCTTCGGGAAAGCGCTACATCTGGACATTGCCAAGCGCCAATCCGAATATACAGAATTGGCATTGCAAGATGCCGCCGCGGATGCGGACGACTATATGACATATCTTCAGACCAACAAAAAGACGCGCGTGTGGTATGAATTTCTTCCTTCCGGCACGGAGCCCAAGGCGCGGCAAATCCTTCTTTCGGCTATTTCGGCTGGCTACCCAAGCTATTCTGGCGTATCCGCAGGATTCAGACCTGGTCGATTGTACACCCTGTCGGTTGATGGAGAGCAGAGCTATTCCGGCATACTGACCTTTCGCTGTTTTGATACAGCTGGAAATTCGCTTGAATCCTTTACCGTCCAGGTGATCGATGGAAAACTGCACTTGCTTGACGGTGTACTGCCGGAACTTGGATATGAATAACGCAAGAGGGACAGAGCCTTTTCTGCTCTGTCCCCATCTTTATTTCACAGAATACGGCTACGTACAGCGCCTGCTTGGTGGCATTCTCAACGAGGCCGTCCACCTTTCTCTCCGATTTCTTCACAGTGTTGCTTGCCGGCGTTTTATCTGGTTCGATCCTGCTTGATGAAAAAAGGTGTACGACTATTCCCATATAATAGAATTCGTTAGTTGATTGAAACCAATTGCTTCATATATGAATTTGCATCATCTGTTGATCGGTACAAATTCACTGTGGAGGTGATCTGAACGACGAAGCATGGGATGCCAGCCAATCACCTCGCATTGTAATTAGGATAACGAATGGAAAAACTGCGACTATCAAAAATGAGAAGGGGAATAGAGCATGAAACAAAGTATTTTCTTGCATCGTCCTCGCAACTCAATCTGGTATGGTGTGGCAGCCTTGAATCTCGTTTTTGCATTATTCCTTTTTCTCAACAGCGCCATAGCGGACGAAGGCTCTTTTTACCTGGAAAACGCCGTTGTCAGCAATCCAGACCCACAGGAACGATTGAATCTGTGCGAACAACCGTCAGAGACGCTGCTTCACTGGGAAAATACTACAACGGCGTCGCAGTGCAGATCGATCAAATTCGCAAAACGGTTGGCCTATGTGACCATCGGCGACGAAGGGGTCGCGCAGGGCTACATGTCCACGCAGCATCTGGCTTTCGGTCAAGATGCGCAAACCGTTGCATCGGCGAATTCCCCAATATGAAACTGCTTCCAGCCAATGGAACCTGCGCGCCATACCGGATGATTATGGTGTAGAGTTGCCCATTTATTATACAAGCGGCACACGGGTCGAGTTACTGGGGTTCACGGATGAATGGTGGCATGTGCGCGTTGGGGACCGCACGGGATATATTCGGCATAATCCTGCGGCTTTCAAGCAGGTATCAGGTTCCTATTATGACGGCAATCGGACAGGCGTCGTGAATAATGCTAATCCCTCCGACTGGCTAAATCTGTGAAAGCAGCCGAAGGCAAGCGCCACGTCGCTGGGTAAATACGTGTCTTTTTGTGTGGGTCGGTCATAAGAAGGTCAAAAAAACAAAAGAAGAAGATAAAGAATCTCGATTTACTTTGATCCGGTTTTTTTTATACTGAAAACAAGAATAACCGCTCAGCGGTGAAAATCGAAAAGGAGATGGAATACATGAAAAAGTGGTTTGCAACGGTTT
>DBFXIC010000036.1:0-15409 GCA_048455095.1 Anaeromassilibacillus sp. | reverse complement strand
ACCAAGCTGAGCCACACCTCGATGGCTGCGGAAGAAGGATTTGAACCCTCACAAACAGAGTCAGAGTCTGCCGTGCTACCATTACACAATTCCGCAATATTTACTTGTCCAACAATCCGTTCCTTTTGGAAGAACCCCCGGAGCGAATCGCCTCGATTATTATATGATACTGTTTCAAAAAATGCAAGCCTTTTTTTAAAAAAAATGGAATTTTTTTTGCAATTCTTTTTTTACCTGCCAGAACCGCCTAATTCATGCAGCTTTTCTATAAGTAAAATCGTACAGAGGCCGGACTATGGTTGCCCGGCCTCTTGAACACTTATACCCGGCTGCAGCCGACGTTCAGCCTTTTGCCTACGCGCATCAAACGATAGATTTGCAGCATCTCCGCTAATGCGCAAATTTTATCCGCACTGCTTACCACAAATGATTCCCGATATCTAGGCATCTTTCTCAAAGTCAGCGGCCACATATGTTTGGCGATGATGTCCTGCTCTACCTCTGTCAAATCGCAAAGTTTTTGCGCATTGCGCAGCGCCGCCTGTGGATGTGTAAAGCCGTGCCACCCATCGTGGCTTCCTTTTTCATGCCAGTCATACAAAAATAGGTCATGCAAAAGGCCGCCGCGTGCCGCCGCCTGAAAATCCCACCCCATGCGCCGGCAGATCAGGAAACTGACATAGGCCACAAAAATACAATGATCCAAACAATTGATGTCCACGTGCTGGGTGACGTCCCGCATCGCCTGCACACTGGGCGTATCGATCAAATCTGAAATACACGATTGAAAAAGTACACGATTGCTGCTGTCCCACATAAATGAAGATGCTCCTTCTTTGAAAAAAGACCGATCTGCGAACATTTTTATTATACTACATCGTCCTGCCGGAAAGCTACCATTTTTGCCGAATCATTGGAAACTTTTCTGCTCGCATCGCCAGTGCTTGCCAAATCGCCCCCCACAGGGTTACAATGGAACCATCTTTTCATCGGGAGGAAACCACTTTATGAAAGCAGTCATCCAGCGCGTAAAGCGTTCCAGCGTCTCCATCGGAGAGACAGTCGTAGGCGAAATCGGACAGGGCCTGATGGTCCTGCTCGGTGTGACAGACACAGACACCGAACGGGAATGCGACTATTTGGCGGATAAAATCACCGGTCTGCGCATCTTTGAGGACGAAGCCGGCAAGATGAACCGATCCCTTCTGGACGTTGGAGGGGACATGCTGATTGTCTCTCAGTTCACCTTGTGTGCCGATTGCCGCAAAGGGCGACGCCCTTCCTTTGTCCGCGCTGCGCGCCCCGAAACCGCCGTTCCGCTCTATGAGCGCTTTATCGCACAGGTACAGGCACAGGGGGTACGCACAGCCACCGGGGAATTCGGCGCAGATATGCTCGTTTCCATCGAAAACGACGGCCCCGTCACCATCCCTATGGATACGGACGAGATTATGCCCAGGGGAAAGTAGCCGCAACAAAATAGACAAAATTTGTATGGATTCTACGTTTTCTCTTGACTTTATCCATACGCCTTGGTAGAATAAGGTAGATCTTCCGACCCCAAGGAGCATTTCCGCGGGTGAGGATGTACAAAAATACAGAGTCGTTCTGATTTACGAGGGATTTTCCCGAGAAAGAAGGCGGTTGTTATGACTGAATTGTCAGGGTAGCTCCGCGCTTTTTTGCGCGGAGCTTTTTTGATTTGAGGGAGGAACCAACATGGAAAAACGTGTGGCGCTGATCGGCATTGTCGTCGAAGACATGACCGACGTGGAGTCGCTCAACCATATTCTGCACGAATACGGCGATTATATCATCGGCCGCATGGGGATTCCCTACCGCGACCGCGGAATTTCCATCATCAGTGTGGCCGTGGATGCGCCGATGAACGTCATCAGCTCAATCTCTGGCAAACTGGGTATGCTCAAAGGATTGAGCGTCAAAACCATCTATTCAAAGGCTGGGCAAAAAGAATGACCTATACGCATCAACAATTAGAAACGCTGCTCGCCATGGAGGATTTCAGCGAGATCTACGCGCAGGCGGACGCCCTCCGGCGGGAAACCGTGGGAGACACAGTCCATATCCGCGCGCTGTTGGAATTTTCCAACCACTGTAGGCGTCTGTGCACCTACTGCGGCCTGAACGCCGCGAACCGGGGGCTCTCTCGGTTCCGTATGGACCCGCGCGACATGGTCGCCACCGCCCGGGAGGCCTGGGAGGCTGGCTATCGGACCATTGTGTTGCAGTCCGGCGAGGACCCCTGGTATACGCCGGAACTCTTGGGCGACGTGGTTAAGCAGATCAAAAAAACCGGCATGGCCGTGACGCTGAGCTGCGGCGAATATCCGGAGGCCGTCTACCACTATTGGCGGGACTGCGGTGCAGACCGCTATCTGCTCAAGCATGAAACCTCCGATCCCACGCTGTACGCATCTCTGCATCCAGACAGCTCCCTTGCGGAGCGCGTCGCCTGTCTGCGGAGTCTGAAACGGCTTGGATTCGAGACAGGCGGCGGGTTTATGATCGGCCTGCCGGGTCAAACGCTCTCCACCATTGCCGAGGACCTGCTCCTGCTGCAGGACATCGGTTGCCACATGGCGGGTATTGGCCCATTTATCCCCCATCCCGATACGCCGCTCCACGGCACTTCCCACGGCAGCACGGAGATGACGAAGCGTGCGGTCGCGCTGGCCCGCCTGCTACTGCCAAAGGCAAACCTGCCCGCGACCACGGCGCTGGGCGTGCTGGACGGCGCGCAAAAAGAGAACGTGTTCTCCTGCGGCGCGAACGTCATCATGCGTAAAGTCACGCCCAACAACCTGAAAAAGCTGTATCAAATCTACCCGGCGTCCTTCGCCGATACCGACATCCGCACCGGCCGTATGGAGACCGAAGCGGAAATCCGTTCCTTAAACCGGACGCCTGTATAAACGATAAACATCTCTGTATGGACTTGTGATTGATTGAAAGGAAGAGAAACCATGTATAATCCAAAATCCCCCATTGCAACAGAATTTATCAACGACGAAGAAATTCGCGACACGCTCCGCTATGCGGAGGAAAACAAGGACAATCTGGAACTGGTCAACCGCCTGATCGACAAAACCGACGAGCTCAAGGGCCTGACGCACCGCGAGGCCGCTGTCCTGCTCGCCTGCGAGAATAAAGACGCGCTTGAGCGCATCTTTGCCCAGGCCACCAAGATCAAGCAGGAGTTTTACGGCAACCGCATCGTCATGTTTGCGCCTCTGTATCTCTCCAACTACTGCGTGAACGGCTGCACGTATTGCCCCTATCACAAAAAGAACGGCCATATTGCGCGCAAAAAACTGACGCAGGATGAGATTCGCCGCGAAGTGATTGCGCTGCAGGACATGGGCCACAAGCGACTTGCACTGGAGACCGGCGAAGACCCGGTGAACAACCCGATCGAATACGTGTTGGAGAGCATCAAGACAATTTATTCCATTAAACATAAAAACGGCGCCATTCGCCGTGTCAATGTCAATATCGCTGCCACGACGGTGGAAAATTACCGTAAGCTTAAAGAGGCGGGCATCGGTACTTATATCCTGTTCCAGGAAACGTATAATAAAGAACAGTATGAAAAGCTACATCCCACGGGTCCGAAAAGCAACTATGCCTACCACACGGAGGCCATGGACCGCGCTATGCAGGGCGGCATCGACGATGTAGGCTGCGGCGTGCTCTTTGGCCTGAACCTGTACCGCTATGATTTTGTAGGCCTGCTGATGCACGCCGAGCATCTGGAAGCCGTCTACGGCGTCGGTCCGCACACGATCAGCGTGCCGCGCCTGCGCAACGCGGACGACATTGACGTGAGCGATTTCAGCAACGCGATCTCCGACGAGCTGTTCCAGAAGATCGTTGCTATTCTGCGCATTGCGGTTCCCTACACAGGCCTGATCGTCTCCACGCGTGAATCTCAGCGCACCCGCGAGATGGTCATCAAATACGGCGTGTCCCAGATCAGCGGCGCTTCCCGCACCAGTGTCGGCGGCTACGCCGAAGAGGACCGCATTGAGGAAGACTCCGCCCAGTTCGAAGTGAGCGACAACCGTACGCTTGACGAGGTGGTCAATTGGCTCCTGAAACTGGGGTATATCCCGAGCTTCTGCACCGCCTGCTATCGCGCGGGCCGCACCGGCGACCGCTTTATGACGCTGGTCAAGGCCGGGCAGATCAAGAATTGCTGCCTGCCAAACGCGCTGATGACGCTAAAGGAATACGCAGAGGACTACGCGAGCCCAGAAACCAAGCGTCTTGCATTGGAAATGATCGAAAAGGAAGTACAGACGATCCCGAACGACAAGGTGCGTGAGATCGCGCTGAAAAATCTCCACGGCCTGGATGAAGGCTTGCGCGATTTCCGCTTCTAAAGACATTTCGCGGCTATTTTCGAAGGGATGTGTTTCATGAACAGTTTGAATAGTACGCCGAACGCTAACCGGCTGCACATCGCCATCTATGGGAGGCGGAACAGTGGCAAATCCTCCCTGATCAACGCACTGACGAATCAGGATGTCGCCTTGGTGTCCGGCATTGCGGGTACAACGACCGACCCGGTTTACAAAGCCATGGAGGTGCGCGGGCTGGGCGCCTGCGTTTTCATCGACACCGCCGGATTCGACGACGAGGGCGAGCTTGGAGAGCTGCGCATCCAGAAGACACGCCAAACGCTTCCCAAGGCAGACATAGCCATCATGCTCTTTTCCGAGCCTGATTTCTCCTTGGAAAAGGAATGGCTGACCGCACTGAAAGCAAGTGGTGTGCCGGTGATCGCCGTGGTCAACAAGGCCGATTTAAGCGATCCTGCACCGCTGATGGAACGCATTCGGGAGGAGCTTTCCCTTTTCCCGCTCGCCGTCAGCGCAACGGACCGCACGGGTATTCCCGCGCTGTTGGCTGAGTTGACACGCGCGCTTCCCGAGGGCTACGGTGCACAAAGCATCACGGCCAGGCTGGTTAAGGAGGGCGATGTGGTCCTGCTGGTGATGCCGCAGGACAGCGAAGCGCCAAAAGGCCGCCTGATTCTCCCCCAAGTGCAGACCATCCGCGACCTGCTGGACAACCGCTGTGTCTCTATCAACACGACGCCGGATACTATGGAGATCGCCCTGGCCGCGCTCAAATCTCCGCCTGATCTCATCATCACCGACTCGCAGGCCTTTCAAGCCGTCTATGAGAAAGCGCCAAAGGAAAGTAGACTGACCTCCTTTTCGGTGCTCTTCGCGGCGTACAAGGGCGATCTGGATGCCTATGTGCGCGGTGCGCAGGCTGTGGAGCGCCTGAATGGCAGCTCCCGCGTGCTCATTGCGGAGGCCTGCACGCACGCCCCGCTCAGCGAGGACATCGGGCGCGTCAAAATTCCCAAGCTTCTACGCAAGAAGTATGGAGCCGGGATGGATATTCAGGTGGTCAGCGGCGCGGATTTCCCAGAGGATCTCTCCCCATATGATCTGATCGTACACTGCGGCGGCTGTATGTTCAACCGCAAATATCTGCTGTCCCGCATTGAAAAAGCAGAAAGCGCGGGGATTCCCATCACGAACTACGGCGTTCTGCTCGCAAAGCTGAACGGAATTCTCGATTATATCACACTGTGATTTCCATACAACAGAAAAAGCGGCTGACTTTTCCGAAGAGGAAAGACAGCCGCTTTTTCTAGTTCTTATTAAAATTTTTGTGTGGCATTGCACTTGATACTCATTTTATCTTCGAGCGAACATATGAAGTGTTGGAACATGTATAGATTACTCTAAATTCAATCTTAGCATTGTCCCGAGCGTCATTTCTCAGCGATGAGCAGGAAAGACAGGGGGAATCCTTTTTTGTCATATACCTCCGTTAAACCGATATCATAATCATATTCATTCAGCTTGACCACACGCATCTGCGCAGAACCGATCGCATTGATGATATCAGCCATGGTATGCGAAAAGCTGGTAAACGTTTTTGAGGCATATGATTCCGACATATACCCCATCCCCTCATTTTCAATCCAGGGCTCCTTCCGAAAATAGGAGTATGCAACTTGATTTAAATTCTGTTTGTCAAATGCGGGTTCGCCGGGCATGGCCAGCATATTCATAAACGGATGGAAATCATGTATCAGCAGAATGCCTCCTGGCTTTAAACAGTCCGATGCTTTGTGAAAAAGTTGTTGCAGATCGTCAAACCATGTGATTGCCCCGATGGTAAACATGATAAAATCAAAACTTTCGTTGTATTGCTCCGGAATATCCAGAATATTGCATGGCACAAACTTGCAATTTTGAATGCCGGCCTTTTGGGCAGTATCCACCGCTTGTTCGATGATGTTCTCTGCGATATCAAAACCAACCCCATTTTTTGCGCCAAGCTGTAGTAAAGAGAGCAATTCGCGTCCGTTGTTACAGCAAAACTGCGCAACCGTTTTTCCTCGAAAATCCATCGTTTCCAGCTCTTTTGATACATCGGGACAAAAAAACGGAAGATGTTCCTGCATCAAACGAACATCATTTGTCTCTCCCCAACCAGGATGTCTATGTTCAAACGCTTCTTCCCAAGCGGCCTTGTTTTCTTGAATATAATCCATTTGTTTCCTCCATTTGTTTTATCGGCAATGTAAATCCCATTCGGGGTTTTCTGCCTTCTATCATTGATAAGCGTATTTGTCAAAAGAAGGCATATTGCTGCACCACTCCACAGACTGCCACCTCTGCTTCGGCGCAAATCAAACCTCTTTTTATCGCCATGGGACTTTGTTGGAATTGTTAATCAAATAGACTAAGCTGTCCATTCATGGGCTGTTGCTCAAAAGTATTTAGATACTCAAATATCTGTTTGTTGTGATGTACAATATGATTTTCTTCACATACCTGATGGAATATATTCATCAGGTGGCTATTTCGCGGGCTATTCAGCCCATATTGATTCCCGTAAGCTTGTATATATTGCTCTTTCATGCCGGGAAACAAACGATCCAACTGCTCGTAAAAGTACTCGCGGTTCCCTTCCCGAAGTGTAAGCCCCATTCCAAAGCAAATTACGCCATACACCTTTGCTTCGATACAGTAATGCAAGATCCCTCTTAAATTTTCTTCCGTATCATTGATAAAGGGAAGGATGGGAGACAGCCATACGACCGTTGGAATTCCTACGTCACGGAACTGTTTTAACGCTTCAAACCTTTCTTTCGTTGTGCTGACATTTGGCTCAATCTTTCTGCACAAATTTTCATCATAAGTGGTCAAAGTCATCTGTACCACACATTTCGTTTGCTCATTGATACTTTTCAATAAGTCCAGATCTCTCAATACCCGATTGGATTTTGTGATCAGTGTGAAGCCAAAACCATAGCGTTCCGCCAAAGACAGCGCTTTCCGAACATTTCCAATTTCACTCTCAAGCGGAATATAGGGATCGGTCATGGAACCGGTCGCCAACATACATTTGGAGCGTTTCCGTTTCAGCGTATCCTCCAATAGCTCAATGGCGTTTTCTTTGACTGCTATATCTTCAAAATCATGCTCCATGTGGTAACACGTGCTTCTTGAATCACAGTATATACACCCGTGGGAGCAGCCACGATATAAATTCATTCCGTTTTTAGCTGACAAAATTCCCTTCGCATGAACAAAATGCATTGTTTTCCCTCGCAAAAAACCATCTGATCGTACGACGGAGGATGGTTTTTTCTTTTCATTCTTTTGTTCGGCTTGTAAACTTCGATCCATTCCCCTGCGGCAGCTTTCTCTCCAGTATAAACCCATTGTCATGATCCGAAAAAATCGACACTATTTGATGCATCTTTTTCGCTCATCGCCATCAGTTTCTGTGATGGTTCATGTCTTTCCCTATATATTTCTCTTAAACGACCCGCGTATATGATATCATAGATAATCCGACACCTTAAGTCATATTTAAATTTTTTCAGAGCGCAACATATTGTAAATCTTTTATTCTTAGTAATTAAAGAAACCATCTCCATTTTTGAGCCAACAGTCCCATTCCCGCCATTTTTCACTCAAAAAGCTGATCGAGGAGTTCTTTCCCCTCTTCAAAGTGCTCCTCGGCGCTCTGTACTGCCGCCAGGCCGCTTTTCAGATGGTTGTCGTGTGTTTTCTCATCCGCCGCATGCATCGCATCCAGCAGGCTTTGGTAGACCGTTGCCATTTCGTCACAGGCCACTCTTAGTTGATCGTGCGCCGGTGCGCATTCCTCCGGCGGAACGATCTGCGCAAAATATCGGCAGGCGTTGATATATTCTTCCGCCGCCTCGGTCGTCTTGTCCACACTCTGCCGGCCGCTGTTGGCATAAATGGTCATTGCCGCGCTGGTCTGCTGTTGGAGCTGTTCAAAAGCGGCTCGGTATTCCTCTTTATTGCGAATCGGCGCTACCTTTTCTACCTGCCGCAAAAAGTCCTTGAACGCCGTTTCATCCTTTGCATATTCGCGCAGATCATTGCCGGAAAAGAGTGCCTCCGCCTCGTTCCGGGTATAGGCAAAGGTCATCGTCAGATCGGACGAATACTGAAGCTGAAACGTCACGTCCTCCACATTGTCCACCAAGCTGAACAGTATGGCCGCTTTGCGGAAAAAGGGCGCATCGTCAAACATGCTTTCGTCTCCTGTTCCGCTGACAAATGCTTTTTCGCTCTCCAACGTACGATTGATGGTTATACCGTATGGTTCCACATCCGTTTGCAGAGAAAAACCGTCGTATCGCACGCCGTCCGGCATCCCCAAGAGCGTCAAAACATTTCCCACTTTGGCGTTATCCCCCACAAAGTCGGTGCGATATTCCAGAAGCTCTGCGGCGTTTTCAATGGGTGGAGAGGAATCATCTCCCTGTGCAATCGGACTGCATGCCACGAACGCGCTGCCAAAAAGCACAGCCGCCAACACCAAAGCAAGCGCAGCACGCCCCGGACATTTTGGCGCATCGTCAAACAGATTCGCAAGGCGTTCCTTCAGTTCCTTAGCGTTTGCTCGAAAAGAGGTACTCAAAGTTCCCGGTGTGCGGATCTCCTGCTGCACGGCGGCAAGGATTGTTTTTCCATAACTTCCTGCAAAAGAGGCGCCCCGCTGTCGCAGAACAGCGTCGTCGCAGGAAAGCTCCATGTCCCGTTCGGCTTCGCGTGCCATGCGCCAGACAAAAGGATTGAACCAGTGTATAGCATTGGCAAACAGCATGGCTGTCTTATACCAAAGGTCATGGCGTTTGGCATGCGTCAGTTCATGGGTAAAGATAGCGGTGTACTCCTCGGATGTATAAATCCGTTTGGGCAAAAGAAGTACAGGGTGGAACAGCCCGGTCAGCATGGGGCCCACTTGCAATTCACAAACCTGGAGCCGAACCTTTCCTTCCACGCTCAATTCACGCGCAATCTCTTCAAAGCGACATTGGGCCTCCCTTTCCCTCGCCGGATGTTTCCAGCGCCCCAATCGATGGAAAAACACGATCTGTGCTGCACAGTGATAGAACAAAAATGCGCAGACGCCGCCCGCCCAAATAAACGCAAGTATCCGTATAAAATCCATCTCTTTGATCGTACTTTCCGGTAAAACTCCATCCGTAGATTCGGTCCTGTTCTCCGCAGGAATCTCATATTGCGCCGTCCCCTGTTCCTCGGCAGGCGTCTCTTGCACATACAGCATCCTCTGCTGCCCCGGTGTTTGCAAGGATATGGGTGCTTGCGGCAAGGAAACATTCACCGGCAAGAGCAGCCGCACAGCAAGAGCCAACCAGACCCAATATCGCCACTTGGCCGCATATCGTCTCTTCGTCCAGCGGGAGAGCAGCAACAGCACGGCGATGCATACGGACATACTCAGAGTCACTTCGATCGTACTACGGAACAATTGGTCAAGCATTTTATGTTCCTCCCGTCTTTTCCTGTATAAAAGCGGCCAGCTCTTTCAAATCCTGTTCTGTAATGGAATGGCTGTCATAGAGCGAGGCGACCATCCGCGTTACAGAGCTGTGGTTCAGCTTTTGCAAAAAAGAGCGGTTTTCAAACGCCAAATACTCTTCTTCACACACCAGCGGTTCATAAAAACGGTTCTTCCCCTGTTTTTCAGAGCGCAAAAATCCTCGTGCGATCAAGCGGTTTAAAAGCGTCTGAAGGGCGGAAACATTCCAGGGGCGTTGACGCTCCAGCAGGGTTTTAACCTGTGTGGTGGAGACCGGCGGCTCCTGCACCCAAACCGCCTTCATCACTTCGAGTTCGGCGTCCGGCAAACGGATTAGTTTCATCTCCCCATCTCCTACATTTGTAATATATAGATATCATACATTTGTAGGAAATGAATGTCAAGCAGCATTTTAAATTTTTGTATTCTGAAACAGAGCCGCTTAAAATTGAAAGCAGTAAGCGCGATTTGCACTCTCCGCGCAAATCGGCACCGGAGTGTTCTTTCACCTCCTTCAAATTTGTAAAAAACAAGGGAGGCTGTCGTTGATCGCCGGAAAGGAATAAAGAAAAATCCGGCCCCCTATTCGAGGTCCGGATTTATTTGGTTCAAAATATTTTATTTCTATCCATTTACACCTTAGATTCAAAGAACGCTTTGATTCCCTTATAGGTCATGTAGATATCCGTTTTGGAGACGATCTCAAACGGGGAATGCATGGAGAGCACGGGCACGCCCACGTCGAGCACGTCGACATCCAGATTCGCAACATACATCGCGACTGTTCCGCCGCCGCCGCCATCGACCTTACCCAGCTCGCCGATCTGCCAGAGCACGTCGTTCTTTTCAAATACGCCGCGCACCTCCGCAACGAACTCCGCCGTGGCCTCCGACGTGCCGCTTTTGCCGCGGGAGCCGGTATATTTGCTCATCGCCACGCCGTTATTCAGGAAGGTGGAGTTGGTCTTTTCATAGGCGCTCGCATAGGTCGGATCGTATGCCGCCGTTACGTCGGCGGAGAGGCACTTGGACTTGCTGAGCACATGGCGCGGCTCTAGACCCTCTGCCTGCGCGAGATCTGCAATAAAGTAGCGCATAAACTCGGAATTCAGGCCGGTGTTGCCGTCACTGCCGATCTCCTCACGGTCCGCCAAAACCGTCAGGATGGTATGCTGCGGCGTTTTGGCGTTCAAAGCGGCCATCAGGGAGGGATATGCGCAGACACGGTCGTCGTGGCCATACGCGCCGATCATGCTACGGTCAAAGCCGACGTCCGACGCCTTGAACGCGGGCACAAACTCAATGTCCGCGGAGACAAAGTCCTCCTCGGTCATACCGTACTTTTCATGAATCAGGCGCATGGTGTTCAGTTTGAAGAGGTTGTCCCCTTCATCTGCGCGCACTGGGCGGCTGCCCGCCAGGATATTCAGGTTTTCACCCTCAATCGCCTTGTTGAGCGTCTTTTGCATCTGCTCAGTGCCAAGGTGGGGCAACAGGTCCGTCACGCAGAACTGCGGCTCGCCGGGCTCTTCACCCAAACGAAGCTCCACATGGGTGCCGTCCTTCAAGACCGCCAGGCCGTGCATGGAGAGCGGGATGGACGTCCACTGATATTTCTTAATTCCGCCGTAGTAGTGGGTTTTCAGGAGCGCTAGTTCATCCTTTTCATAGAGCGGATGGGGCTTCAGGTCAAGGCGCGGGGAATCGATATGCGCTGCCGCGATACGTACGCCGTCCTTGCAACCATCCTTGCCGATGACTGCCAGAATCAACGCCTTGCCGCGGTTGTTATAGTACACCTTATCGCCCGCCTGATATGTTTTACTGCGGTCAAACGGCTCAAACCCCGCTTTTTCTGCGCGCTCAATCGCGGACTTTACAGCCTCGCGCTCGGTCTTACTGTGATCCAAGAATATCTTGTAGTCCTCGCAGAAGGCGTCCGCCTTTTTGACCTTCTCATCAGAGAGCTTCTGGTATCCGTTTTTGCGGCAGATGAGCAATTCCTCGCGGAGCTGTTCCACATCCACTTGTTCTTTCTTTTTTGACATCATTCAGTTCCTCCTATCTCATCGAATGGGTAAATTTCCCTGTATCTTTGGTAATTCCGCAGGACCGCGGTCACATACCGTTCCGTCTCCGGGTAAGGGATGCGGTCCAGCGTCACGCCGTCCTGAGAAACGTCCGGATTTTGGAGCCAGCTATTCACCGTGCCGATGCCCGCATTATACGCGCTCAGCGCAGTGATTGGCGCGCTGTATTTATCCTGTAAAATCTGCAAAAATTTGCATCCGTAGCGGATGTTGACGCGTGGTGTGTAAAGATCGTCCGGCGTGTAGGCGACGCCCTCCCGCAATTTCGTCTGTAGCCAGTCGAAGGTGTCGGGCGTGATCTGCATCAAGCCCCGTGCGCCCGCGTGCGATGTAGCATCCGGGTCGAAATTGCTCTCTGCCTTCATGACGGCGTACACCAACGCCGGGTCGACTCCCTGCGTACGTGCCTCTTCCTCCACAATCTCATTGTATCCCAGAGGATACGCAGCACGCATAAAGGCCCCGTGGCTCGCCCGCAGGATACATGCCCCCACAAGGACGAGAATCACCAGCAGAAGGAGCGTTTTCACAGATCGTCTCATTGCAAATCCTCCGTTTAACTGGATGGCGGCAATAGAAGCTGCAGAAGCTTTTCCGTGTCTCGCGGGACCTGGGATACATCGACGCCTCCATCCATAGCATATGACGCTCGTTGCGTGTAATATGCGTTTGGCTGCTGAGCGTCCATACGGGCGCGCGCCTGTGCTTCTGAAATCCCGTCCCGCTGCATGATGCGCTGCATCCGGAGCGCAGGGTCCGCGACAACCGCCACGGTGACACCGCACATGACATCTGCGCCGCTTTCAAACAGCAGCGCTGCGTCCACCACAACAGCATTCGCATCACTGGCCGCAATGCGCCGCCGCACCTCCTCCATAATCAGAGGGTGGGTGATCCCATTGAGTCTTTGGGCGGAACCTGCGTCTGCAAACGCGCGCTCCGCGAGCCGCGCGCGGTTCAGTGCGCCGTTCTCCACAATGTCGCCGCCAAATGCGCGCTTCAGCGCCTCCAGGCAGGCGGGTGTGGCGGTGATCTCCCCGGCAACCCGGTCGCAATCGATCACATCACAGCCGAGTGACGCGAATGCAGCCGCCACGGTGGATTTTCCAGCGCCGGTCGGACCGGTTAAACCGATGACCAACGGTTTATCCAACGTCGATCACCTCGAATCCCGCGGCGCGGATCAGGCGGTTATACACCGCCAGCCCCACACCCTCCGGTTCCGGGCAGCGTGCATACACCGTCTTTGCATGCAGCCGTTCGTCCAGCTCCCGAAGTGCATCGAACAGCTCGCGCGCCTGTTCCCCGCAGTCCTCTTCCCTACCGTAACAGATGGCGGGCACCGTGAGCGCCACATCTTCGCCGTCGTAGCACAGGGCCGCGACGCCGTCTCCAGCATGTATATTGACATAGTCGATATAGTGTTCCAGGGAACCGTCCAAAATAACCACGTTCGCCTTGGGCGAATAGTGTTTATATTTCATGCCGGGCGACGCGGCACGTGTTCCATCCGCTAGAGGATGCAGCACGGCGTCGTCCATTTCGACCGCGCCGAGCACGCTCCGGAGCTGCTCCAACGTGATCCCCCCCGGGCGCAAAAGGCGCGCGGGCTGTTCCGCAAGCGTCACCACTGTGGATTCCACGCCGACGGCGCATGCGCCGCCGTCCAACACGGCCTCAATCCTGCCATCCATGTCGTTCATCACATGGGCCGCCGTTGTAGGACTGGGGTGGCCAGAGAGATTAGCGGACGGCGCCGCCAGCGGCACGCCCGCCGCCTCGATCACTGCGCGCGCCACTGGATGGGAGGGAAAGCGCACGGCAACCGTATCGAGCCCGGCGCTCACCTCGTCCGGAATCAGGCCGGATTTTGGTAAAATGATTGTCAGCGGGCCGGGCCAAAAGCGCTCCGCCAGCAGTTTCGCAGCCTTCGGCACCTCCCGCACCAGCTTGTAAATCTGTTCAAAGCGGCTGATGTGTACAATCAGGGGATTGTCCATCGGGCGGCCCTTTGCGGCGAAAATCTTCGCCACCGCCGCGCCGTCCAGTGCGTTGGCCGCCAATCCGTAGACCGTCTCCGTCGGGAGGCCGACGAGGCCACCATTGCGCAAAATTACGGCGGCGGTTTCAATTGCGCCCGGCGCGTCCGCTTGTAAAAGCTTTGTCTGCATCGCTGCACCCCCTTATCCTTGGTTTTCGATCGTCTGCTCCAGTTTGGCGGCACGGTCTGCCGCCACCAGCGCGTCGATCACCTCGTCAATGTCCCCGTTGAGGATGTCGTCCAGCCGGTAGAGTGTCAGGCCGATGCGATGATCCGTCAAGCGTCCCTGTGGATAATTATAGGTGCGGATACGCTCGGAGCGGTCGCCCGTGCCCACCTGTGAACGGCGGTCCGCCGCGACCTGTGCATCCTGCTTGGCCTGCTCAATCTCGTACAGGCGTGAGCGAAGCACCCGCATAGCTTTGTCTTTGTTTTTGTATTGGCTGCGCTCGTCCTGACATTCCACCACCATCCCCGTGGGCAGGTGTGTGATACGGATCGCGGACGAGGTCTTATTGATGTGCTGTCCGCCCGCGCCGCTGGACCGGAAGGTATCGATCTGCAGATCCTTGGGATTGATCTCGATCTCCACGTCATCCACCTCGGGCAGGACCGCCACGGTCGCAGTGGACGTGTGCACACGGCCCTGGGTTTCCGTCTCCGGCACGCGCTGTACGCGATGCACGCCGCTCTCATATTTCAGGCGCGAATACGCGCCGTCGCCGGTGATCATGAAGCTAATCTCCTTATATCCGCCGAGCTCTGTCTCGTTCGCATTGAGCAGCTCGGTCTGCCAGCCGCGGCGCTCCGCGTACATACTGTACATGCGGAACAGTACGGCGGAAAACAGGGCAGCTTCCTCTCCGCCCGCACCGCCGCGAATCTCCACGATGACATTCTTTTCGTCATTCGGGTCCCGCGGCAGAAGAAGGATTTTTAATTCATCCGACGTGCGGGCGATGTCCGCCTTGGCCTGTTCCAACTCCTGTTCCGCAAGCTCGCGCAGATCCTTTTCCAGGCCGCTTTCGCCCAGAAGCCCCAACGCCTCGGTCTGCGTATCCTCCGCACGCCTATATTCGCGGTACTTTTCCACAATTGGCGTAATCGTTTTATGCTCCTTCATCAGCTCCGCATAGACGGCCGGATCGGCCAGCACCGATGGATCGCAGAGCTTCTGGTTCAATTCCTCGTAGCGTTTTTCAAAGACCTGTATATTTTCAAACATGGTTTTTCTCCTTTGCTTTTATGATGGATTTTATAAAGCAAAGGCGCTAGAGCTCGTCTCCGGTGTTCTCCCGTATGATTTTCTTAATGTTTTTCTCACACTTTAGGCGCGGCACCATGATCTCATGGCCGC
>DBFXIC010000035.1:0-6059 GCA_048455095.1 Anaeromassilibacillus sp. | reverse complement strand
TGCGGTTGATTTCATCCGCCAGGAAAAGGTTGCATAACGCCGCGCCGGGCTTGTATTCCAGCTGGCCGGTCGCCTTGTTGTATACGGAAAAGCCGGTCACGTCTGTGGGCATGACGTCCGGCGTGAACTGCATCCGGCGGTAATCCAGCGCCATCGCCTTGGAAAAGGCCAGCGCAAGCGTCGTCTTTCCCACGCCGGGGATGTCCTCCAAAAGAATATGGCCCTGTGCGAGGATGACCATCAGCATCTTTCCGACTACGGCGTCCTTGCCCACAACGGCCTTTTTGACTTCCTCTATTACTTCTAAAGCTTTTTGCATCATACATTCTCCCGTTTTTTTATTTTTTCCAAATGATAAAGAATATTTATACATTCAATTTCTTAACAATATCCATTATAGGAAAAGCGGCGGCGTATTGCAACGGAAGGGGCAAAGTGTTCAAAAAACATTCAAATTTGCTTGCCCTGTGCCCTGCTCCGCGGTACAATAAAGCTATTAACAGCGGGAGGCGGTACTATGCAGGAAACAGAAAAATTGCAGCAATTGCAGAAACTGATCGACGAAAGCAGGCGGATCGTCTTTTTTGGCGGCGCGGGCGTCTCCACAGAGAGCGGCATCCCGGACTTCCGCAGCGTGGACGGTCTGTACAACCAGCACTACCGGTATCCGCCAGAGGTGATGTTGAGCCACAGCTTCTATGTGTCGCACACGGCGGAATTCTTTGATTTTTACAGGGCGAAGATGCTCTATCTAGACGCGCAGCCCAACACGGCGCACAAAAAGCTCGCGGAGCTGGAAGCGGCGGGTAAATTGACGGCCGTCGTTACGCAGAATATCGACGGACTGCACCAGAAGGCGGGCAGCAAAAACGTTTTGGAGCTGCACGGCTCTGTGCACCGGAATTTCTGCCAGCGCTGCCATAAACTGTACGATGCGGAGTTTATGCTCCACAGTACCGGAATCCCCGCGTGTACCTGCGGCAGTTCCATCAAGCCGGATGTGGTGCTTTATGAGGAAAGCCTGGATCAAAATACGCTTTCGCGTGCGCTGGATGCGATTGAACATGCGGATATGCTGATCATCGGCGGCACGTCGCTCGCCGTGTATCCGGCGTCCGGGTTAGTCCATTACTATAGGGGCGACCGTTTGGTGCTCATCAACAAATCCACCACGCCGATGGACCGCAGCGCTGATCTGTCGATCCAGGGCAGTATCGGAGAAGTGCTTGGGGCGATTCATGTAAGATAAAAGAAAAAGGCTGCGCAAAACCGGATCAATCCGATTTTACGCAGCCTGTTTTTGTGTGCTTATTTCATTCTGAAGGTAGCGCACTCGGTCTGGCTCTTGCAGTCTGCCTTTCCGCAGGAACCGTTTGCCACGTGGATGTCCTCGGCGACGCACTCGCTGTTCTCGTTATAGATGCAGTTGTGCGCTTCACAACGAACATGCAGGGCCGGGTTCGGCGTGGAGCAGCCGCAGGCCGCGTTGGATGCGGAGCCGTTCTTGTCTGCGAAATCAGAGCAACAGGTCTGCTCACAGTCACAGGCACAGGAACCGGCAACCTTGATGTCCGGGCGGCAGCAGCATTCTTTGGAATTGTTGACGCAGTTCGTAACCGTACACTTTAAGTTTGTCATATTCACACTTCCATTACAATAGAGTAGCACCCGTATTCTGCCGGGCCGGTTTTACAATCGGTCCGGCAGAAGAGGATGCATCCCTATTGTTAGCGGAATGCAAGTTTTTTATACGTTCCTCTGCGTGCGCATCTCCAAAATTTGGTCAAAAATGCGGGCGGCGGTCTCCTCCTTGGAGAGCTGCGGCAGCGCGATTTCCGCATCCGCTGTGATGAGCGTGACGACGTTGGTGTCCGTGCCAAAACCGGCGCCATCGGTTTTTAGATTGTTTGCTACGATCATGTCCGCGTGTTTTTTATCGAGCTTTTTGCGCGAATTTTCCAGCATGTCCCGCGTCTCCATGGAGAAGCCGCAGAGAAACTGCCCTTCCCGCCGGTGGTCGCCCAGATATTGCAGGATGTCCGTGGTGCGCTCCAGGGACAGGCTGTTGTCACCATCCTGTTTCTTGACTTTGTCTGTGAACACCTGCGCGGGGCGGTAATCCGCCACTGCCGCTGCCTTGACAATGACATCCTGTTCAGCGCTGCGGGAAGAAACTGCCTCAAACATCTCCTGCGCGGTGGCCACAGGCACGACGTCCACAAAGGCGGGCGGCTTTAGAGCGGTGGGGCCCGTCACCAGCGTGACGGCCGCGCCCCGGCGGGATGCGTTCTGCGCGAGGGCATAGCCCATCTTTCCAGTGGAGTGGTTGGTGATATAGCGCACGGGGTCGATGGATTCCTGCGTGGGGCCGGCGGTCACCAGCACGTGCAGCCCGGTCATGTCTTTCTCGCAGGACAACTCCTGGTATACGTATTCCAGGATGACCTCCGGATCCGGAAACTTTCCTGCACCGGTATCCCCGCAGGCGAGATAGCCCGCGGCGGGTTCGATCACCGTAAAGCCGTAGTTGCGCAGAATGGTTAAATTGTCCTGCGTGATGGGATTTTCGTACATCCTGGTATTCATGGCGGGGGAGACCAGTTTGGGGCATTTGCAGGCCAGCACCGTGGTGGTGAGCATATCATCCGCGAGACCGTGGGCCATCTTTGCGATGACGTTTGCGGTAGCGGGCGCAATCAGGCAGAGATCTGCCGCCTTGGCGAGCGCCACATGCTCCACGTTAAATTCGAAATTGCGGTCAAAGGTATCCACCAGGCACTTGTTCCCGGTCAGGCTTTCAAAGGTGATGGGATTGATAAAATTTGTGGCGTTTTGCGTCATCAACACATGCACATGGCAGCCCTGTTTGTGCAGCGCGCTGGCGAGATAGGCGGCCTTATAGGCGGCGATGCCTCCGGTGACGCCTAAGAGAATGGTTTTTCCCTGTAACATCGTATCCCTCATTTCTTCCAAATCAGTCTTTCCAGTTCCACCATTTGAGCTTTTGGGGATCGCGCTCTTCGTTCTCCGCAAAGTACACCGCCTCGCGAAAGACGTACAGTTGACAGCGGTCCTCACGGCGGCCTACACGGATGCAGTGCTTTTCATACAAATCCTCGGGGTTCTGACCTTTTAAGGATTCCACGGTGGGATACCCCAGATCAATAAGATCCTGCGAGATGTTTTTCCCAACGCCCGGAATGCTTTGTAAATCGCTTTTGTCTGGGAGACTCCGTAGAGCGCGCAACCGGGCTTCAAAAGACTGCTGGAATTGCTCGTCCGTCTGGCCGGGGTCCTGTAACCTTTTCCAGATGTCGCAGGGCAACTGCGGACACTCCCCGCAGTGATGTAGGCCCTTTTCGACCGCGCAGCAGCGGTAGATCGGGCAGGTGTCTCCGCCGGTATAGGAAGCCCAGGGGACCTTTCCCCGTAAAGACTGGCAGCCGGCGCACTCCGCGCCGAATTGCGGGCACCCGCCGCAGGACAAACCACAGACATTGTACAGCACGATTTTCCCTCCTTTTGCTAAATGGTTTGGAACGTTTTTGATGGTCTCATGCTATTAAGTAAATGATAACATTTCGAAAAGCGAAAGCAACCAAACAGGTAAACCAGTTGCCGAATGTGAAAGTTCTCCGCAAGGTTGTGAGTTCAGTATAAGATTATTATAACATGAACGGGAAGCGGCGTACAGCGTTGAAAAAGCCTTTGGCTTCTGCCATAAGATGGAAATATATTGTTGATTTTTTAACGATCATAGCGTATAATAAAGGCGAAATTTGCGCTGCATCTTCCAAGAGAAGAGCAGCAGCAGGAGGTTAGTAATATGAATCAACAATCTGCAAAGTACCGCGACTTCGTTCTGTTGGCCCTGTTCGCGGCCATCATCCTGTTGTTGGCCTTTACACCGATCGGATACATTCAGTTGCCGATCATCAAGGCTACCATCGTTCATGTGCCGGTCATCATCGGTGCGATTCTGCTCGGCCCTAAAAAAGGCGCCATTCTGGGCGTACTTTTCGGCTTGACCAGCTTTATCAGCAACACCTTTATGCCAACGGCCCTTTCCTTTGCATTCTCTCCGGCGATTCCACTCCCGGGTACGCCGAACGGCAGCCCGTGGAGCCTGTTTATCTGTTTTGTACCGCGTATTTTGGTGGGCGTCGTGGCATACGGTGTGTTTGCTCTGTTCCAGAAGCTGATGAAAAAGAGCACAAAGGGCGAGTTTCTCTCCCTTACGGTCGGTGCACTGGCAGGTTCGTTTACGAATACGATTCTGGTCATGGGTAGTATCTACCTGATTTTTAAGGATGCTTATGCGGCGATCAAAGGAATTCCGGTGGAAGCTGTGATGGGTGCGGTGCTTGCGGTTGTCGGTGCGAACGGCGTGCCAGAGGCGATTGCGGCCGTCGTGTTGACTGTTGCGATTGGCAAGGCTCTGCTGGGTCTGCAAAGAAAAGGACGCGCATAAGAAGCGAAGAGGCAGAAAGGATGGTATGAAAATGATTCTTGCCATTGACGTGGGAAATACCAACATTGTTTTGGGCGGCATTGACAACGAAAAAATTTACTTTACCGTGCGGCTTTCCTCGGATCGCTTTAAATCGGCCGATGAGTATGCGGTGCTGATCAAAAATCTTGTGGAACTGAACGGCTATAGTCCCGCCGACATGGAGGGAAGCATTATCTCTACCGTCGTTCCTGCCTTGGCCACTACGCTGCGGATTGCGTTGGAAAAGATCACCGGCCAGTCCTGTATGGTCGTCGGAAGTGGGCTGAAAACCGGGCTGAATATCCTCATCGATAACCCGGCACAGCTCGGTAGCGACCTGGTGGTGGATGCCGTGGCGGCGATTGCGGAATACCCCACGCCGATCATGGTGTTTGATTTGGGCACCGCGACTACGCTCTCTGTAGTGGATAAAAAAGGAAATTATGTGGGCGGCATGATTATGCCGGGCGTCGTTGTGGGCGTGGAGGCGATCTCCAACCGGGCATCACAATTGCCGCACATCGGCTTGGAAGCGCCGAAACGCTTGGTCGGTACCAATACGATCGATTGCATGAAGAGCGGAGCGATTTACGGCAACGCCGCGATGCTGGACGGCATCGTAGAACGTGTGGCAGAGGAGCTGGGCGAAGCGCCGACCGTCATCGCAACCGGCGGTCTGGCGCGTGTGATTGTGCCCCACTGCCGCAGAAAGATTATCTGTGACGACAATTTGATGTTAAAGGGACTTTTGATCGTTTATCAAAAAAATAAAAGGGATTGAGAGCTGAAAAGGCCAATGCGCTGATCCTAATGGGGAGCCTTGTTGCAATCTTGGTTAACGGCTCTGGGAGCACGTGTTTTGTATGGCTCTGAATCTTTTTCAGTACTTGTTTCTTTAAGGGGCGAGTTACTATCGTTTATGCACATAGACGAACGGCTTTATTCTTTATAATTATAAAAATAGCAGCACCCCTTCCGACGCTTTTGGAAGGGGTGCTGCTATTTTACGGGTCGATCATCATGTGGCCGTGGTCGTCATAACGAATCCCCTGATCTTCGCAAACCACACGGTTGAATTCCTCTAAACGCGCCGTATACGCGGCATAAGAAGGGCTAAGGATTTTCAGATTCGGCAGTAGGACGTCGTAATAACCAGCCGTAGTCAGACGTTTGCGAAGTGTCCAATGGGCGCGCAGCAACGGATTCAGACGGGATGTCCATCTTTGACGCTGTTTGGCTTCTCGCAGGACAACCTTTTTAAAATTTTCCAATTCTTCTTCGCTGGCGTTGAGTATCCGGTTTACCCCGGCGTTTGGATCAAAATTCACACGCTCGTAAGCCTCTCCCCAAAGATGGTCGGCCAGACGGACAGTCAGGGGGATTTTGACCTCCATTGCATCTAAGAAGGAACAGATTGTCTCATAGGCGTTCTGCTGCTCCGGCGTCTGGATTGGTTCCTGCAGATAAGGGAAGAAGTGCTGAAACAAAATCCTGCCAAACATACCTGGGAAAGCGGTTTGCAGCTTTTGGCCGATGGGTGCGCTGTTCCACTCCTGCCGCAGTTGTT
>DBFXIC010000034.1:0-7636 GCA_048455095.1 Anaeromassilibacillus sp. | reverse complement strand
CCACCGTGATCGGCGCGATCATGCAGTTCGGCTTCGGCGCGGACGTCGGTATTGCGATGGGCCTGTCCGTGGGCAACTCCCTTGCGCCGACCTTCGGCCAGTTCCTTGGCGGTTTCGGCGAGTTGCTCAAGTTTGACCAGGGCGTCGGCGTTGCCATCTTCTCACTGATCTCCGTGCTGATCTCCCTGACCATGGTGGACATGTTCGATACGGTCGGCACCCTGTACGGCACGGCGGGCAAGGCTGGATTCCTCACAAAGGACGGCAAGCTGCCCCGCGCGAACAAGGCTCTGATGGCGGACGCAGTCGCCACTTCCGTAGGCGCAGTGCTCGGCACCTCCACGGTTACCACATATGTGGAATCCAGCGCCGGTATCTCCGAGGGCGGACGCACCGGCCTGACCAGCGTGACCACCGCCGCCTGCTTTGTGCTGGCAATCTTCCTCGCCCCGTTCCTCGGTTTTATCCCCGGCGCGGCGACGTATCCCGTGTTGGTGCTCGTGGGCGTGATGATGATGGGCGGTGTGCGCGAGATCGATTGGAGCGATATGGAGATCGCGATTCCCTGCTTCCTCACCATCGCAATGATGCCGTTTGCATACAGCATTTCCGAGGGCATCGCCTTCGGCTGCATCAGCTACACGATTATCAAGCTGGTGCGCGGCAAGGCCAAGGAGATCCATCCGGTCATGTATGTCATCGCCGGGCTCTTCCTGGTTCGCTATATTCTTCAGTACGTACATATTGTATAACACAGACATGAAAAAGGACCTGCTGCAAATTTGCAGCAGGTCCTTTTTGGTTTATCCGCACGCGTGCCATGCAGCAAAAACCGTTTATTCGGTGCGATCAACCGACGCAATTCGCCCTGGCCCCCGTTTAGAAGAAACGCATGAAAAGCCAGGCGATCTTTGTTTAAAATGGGCGCGTGCCCCTGCAAAATTACCGGTACGATTCGTTTAAAATCTGCAACATATCCGCATCGCTTAGCGGTACCGGATCGACCGCATAGAGGCCGCCCATGGTTTCGCGGGCATTTTTCGCGTATTTTTCCAGTTCGTCCTGTTTCATGCCGTATGCACTCATGCGGATATCATCCACGCCGCAGGCCTGTTGTAGCTCCTCCAGCGCCGCGACAAAATCCATCGGCGCGCTGGCATCCTGCTTTCCGAGGGCTTTCGCCATGTCGATCAGGCGCGCATCGCATTTCCCCGTGTTGGCAAAATGCGTGTAATATGCCTTGCTGATAGAGATCAGCGCTGCGCCATGTTCAAAGTTCGGGTGATAGGCGCTGATCGCATGCGCCAGGCTGTGCTCAGAGATACAGCCGGAGGTGGATTCCACCATGCCCGCCAGCGTATTTGCCAGAGCAACGTCTGCCCGCGCGTCCAGATCCGTGCCGTTTTTCACTGCCTTCGCGAGGCTCTTGCCGATCAGCTCGATCGCCTTGAGCGCATACAGGTCGCTGAGCACATAGGCCGTATTGTTGAGGTAACCCTCTGTGCTGTGGAACAGGGCGTCAAAGCCCTGGTAAGCGGTCAGCCGCGGCGGCACTGTGGTCATCAGTTCCGGGTCCACGATGGAGAGCATCGGGAAAGTTTTGTCGTACCCGCCGCCGATCTTCTCGTTTGTCTCGGTCTTGGTGGTAACCGTCCACGGGTCAGCCTCTGTGCCCGTGCCCGCCGTGGTGGTGATGGCGATAATTGGCAGCGGATCGTTCGGAACCGGCAGGCCTTTGCCGGTTCCTCCGGAGATGTAATCCCAATAGTCGCCCTCGTTCGCAGCCATAATTGCAATGGCCTTTGCCGCATCGATGGCGCTTCCCCCGCCAAGGCCAACCACAAATTCCACGCTGTTCTGTTTGCAGAGCGCCGCGCCCTCCATCACATGCTCTTTAATCGGGTTTGGTAAAATCTTGTTGAACAAAACGTGCTGTACGCCCGCCTGTTCCAGTTCCTTTTCCAGCCGCGCCAGATAACCGTATTTTTTTACAGAGGTGCCGCCTGTGGTGACAATCAAAGCTTTCTTACCGGGAAGCTCCTGCTCATGCAGATGGTTCAACGCGCCCGCCCCAAACAAAATTCGCGTGGGAATATAGTATTGAAATTGCATTTTTCGACTCCTTTCATCAAAACAAACCATGTTACACCTTGGATCATCTATTTTAAAAAGAGTATAGACCTTCAAGTTTCCTTTAAGTCAAGTGTTTTTTAAAAAATTTCCATTGTATCGCTTTCTCGGACCGGTGCAATCCCCAACATTTGGTTCCACCACACCTTTTTCTTTAAAAAACGATTCAGGATGGCAAAAATCCCATAGCCGGCCATGGCGCCTAAAACATTCATGATTACGTCGTCGATGTCCGCGGAGCGCCCTGTAAAATATTGCAGGGTTTCAATCGCCACCGTGATGCACAAAGCGCCCAAAGCAGTCTTCCAAAATCTGCGAAAACGCTGGAACACGGTGGGAAGCAAGATACCGAACGGGACAAACATCAAAATGTTCAAAGTCAGCTGACTGGCCATTCTTTCCACGCCCATCTCATAAGGATGGCGCAACCATTCAAAAGGCAGTAAATTCAAAAAATAATATGGTGGCATAAAGTTCACGCCGCCGATCAGCAGCGTGGCATAAATGACCAAAATTCCAAAGCAGGTCAGCGCATAAGCCGCCAAGTGGCGAAGCGCGGGCCAGTGTTCTTTTTTGTGCCACAAAAACAGCGGTAAGTAAAATAAAGCGCCGACCGCCAGTGAGAACGGCAGACCTGTAATCAACACGCCAAAAAACATTTTTACATCCTCCCATCTTGCACTTTCGTACTATCTGTATTATATTAAATAGTACAGATAGAGTATTGCACATTTCCTTCCGGTTGTCAAGCGACAAAAGATGAAAAAAGCGGCGGAAAATTCCGCCGCTCCATGCTCTGTATTATCTGGAACTTTCTTTTTTCCGCCGCCAATAATAGAGGCCAATGCAAATCGCCCCCAGCACCAAAGGAATCAAAAATCCTACCAGATTGAACGCTCCCGCGACAAAGACCGCGGTCGGACCGTCCGCACCGCCGATGATAGCGACTTCCCCGGACGAAGAGGGGACGCTAAAGGAAACATGGCCCAGCAGCGCCGGAATCAAAAGCGCTGTCACGCCCTCCCACAGCGCGACCGCACCACAGAGAATACTCCCTGCCAACAACACCCAATCCGCCGTTGTGCGCCGCGGAACAAGCTGGTCGGCAAATCCCTCGTTAAATACAGCGGCCGCCTTTTCCGGAGCGCCCATGTCCGCCATAATCGCCTCCGGCGTTTCACCTGCATCCATTCGGGCCGTAAAGTCGCTCAACAAATCGTTTTTTATGCGCTTTTTAATCTTACGCGGAAGCCGCAAATTTTTAATAACCGCCTGAACATACGCTTCTTTCGTCATATTTCTTCATCCTTTCCTCCTAAAAAATGGTTTGCCACTTCATCGAATCTGCGCCATAGAGCAAGCAGTTCCAAAAGCGCGGATTCGCCTGCGGGCGTACAGCGGTAGTATTTTTTGGCCACGCTCTTATCCTCGGGAATACTCCATTCGGAGACGATCAGCCCATCGTCTTCCAGACGGTACAGGATGGGATACAGCGTTCCCTCTTTAATACGGAACAAGCCTCCGCTTTCCCGGTCCAGCCGCTGTAAAAGCTGGTATCCGTAGGCTTTGTCTTGGTTGAGCAGTTTGAGGACGATGATCTCCAGCAAACCGCGCTTGAGCTGGCGCTCATATCGTGCGTCCATTTTTGATCTCCTATTTCAAAATACTTAGTATTACTAAATACTATTATATTGATTTTTCACGCCTTGTCAAGAGGACTATTTCCGTTTTTCAATTTTTCATCTTGATCGTGAGACTCCATATATAAACTGTTTTGCGGACAACAAAAACGGATGAGAAATACGACGAAATGTTATCTGATATATCTTCACTGTTGGTATGTCACAGGGTGGTATTCATACAGACAGAATCTTACCCAATCGCTGGAAATCGAGTGATAAAAACTTTGCCCCCTCCGTCATTGAAAGGTGCACAGATGTGTTCCCGTTCGTCCTCTACAAGCCGGAAGTGTGGTTCAAATCGTTTGCGTCTGGCCGGGTTTATGTTATAATAACCTCACGCCGTAACCGGGAATCGGAGATTTCCGACGGCTGGGAGAACATTGAAATAGCCACCTTTGTGTGGGCTTCTATATGGTGCAACCGGTTTACCCAATTTCTTTTTTGCCTTGTTTTCATGTTATAATAACCTCACGCCGTTACCGGAAATCAGAGATTTCCGACGGCTGAGAGAACAAGAGAGCAGCACACTTTCAGGGGTACTTGCCCACACAAAGTCAAACCTATTTTATTTGAATTTTACGTTTGTTTTCATTCGTAAGATACCATATTTAGATTGTAGGAGTGGATTCGATGCCTAGATTTTTCATCGATTACGTACCGGAGGAACGCACCGTCCTGACCGGGCCGGATGCACGTCATATTGCAAAATCACTGCGCATGCGGCCGGGCGAAACGCTCATCCTCTGTGACAGCATCGGTACGGACTATCATTGCGAAATTGAACAGATCGACGGCGAAACCGTCACGGTCAAGATTCTCAATTTCTGCCACAGTGTCAGCGAGCCTACAACATTTGTTACGCTGTATCAGGCTTTTCCCAAAGCGGATAAGATGGATACCGTGGTGCAAAAAGCGGTCGAGCTGGGTGTTTTCCGCGTAGTTCCCGTTCTCTCGGAACGATGTGTCTCCCGGCCGGATGAAAAAGCGGCGAAAAAGAAGATCGACCGCTGGCAAAAAATCGCAGAAGAGGCCGCAAAGCAGAGCGGTCGCGGCGTGATCCCGCAGGTTTCGAACGCCCTGCCATTCCGCGCTGCCATTGAGGAAGCTGCACAAAATGGGACCATCCTGTTCTTCTACGAAGGTGGCGGCGAGCGCATCTCCGCCCTGATCAATCCGGAGATGCGAAAGCTTTCGCTTTTTATCGGACCAGAAGGCGGTTTTGCAGAGTCCGAAGTCAACTTGGCGCGGGAACATGGCGCACATGTAGCAACGCTTGGACCACGTATTTTGCGCACAGAGACCGCGCCCATCGCGGCGCTAGCCGCGGTCATGCTGGCAACCGACAATATGTAAAACAGGGGGATTTGGCAGATGAGAACAGCACTTGTGACCGGAGCTTCTCGGGGGATCGGCGCAGCCATCGCGCTGGGCCTGGCCGCGGACGGATACCGCGTTGTGGTTAATTACCACACCTGCAAAGAGAGGGCGGAGATGCTCTGCCGGGAATTGACGCGGGTGAGCGATCTTCCCCACCTGGCAGTGGGGGCAGATGTCTCCGACCGCGCGCAGGTGGAAGCCATGTTTGCGGCTGCGGGCGATGTAGATGTGCTGGTCAACAATGCGGGGATCGCCCAGCAAAAGCTGTTCAGCGACCTGACCGAAGCGGACTGGGACCGCATGTTTGATGTGGACGTCAAGGGCGTGTTCCACTGCTGCCAGCTTGCTCTACCCCATATGATCCATCAGAAAAGCGGCGTGATTGTGAACATTTCCTCCATGTGGGGGCAGGTGGGCGCATCCTGCGAAGTGCACTATTCCGCCGCCAAGGCCGCAGTGATCGGCCTGACAAAGGCACTTGCAAAGGAGTTGGGGCCATCCCATATCCGTGTCAACTGCATCGCTCCCGGCGTGATCGACACGGAAATGAACGCCCTTCTTGGCCCGGAAACCATGGAAAGCCTGCGGGAAGAAACACCGCTTGAAATGCTCGGAACCCCATCGCACATCGCGGACGCCGTGCGGTTTCTTGCCTCGGACCGCGCCGCATTTATCACCGGGCAGGTCCTCGGCGTCAACGGCGGAATGATTATTTAATCAAGCAGATTTTGGGAAGCAAAATGGTTTTGGCCGGATGGCTAAAATCATTCGTGTTTTCAGAGTTATTTGCGGTGTAATGCGTTTTTGTGGCAGTATTCGGAAACCGGCCTTTTATTCCCCAATAACCGCATCGTATCTGTTTTTCAGTGCCCGACATATCCATGTCTCTAAATCCGGCCAGCTTACAATTGTGTCATATTTATTGCGGTTTTATGAAAATTGCTTATAATAAAGACAGTGTTTCGCTCAGATTAAATGCTTAACCAGACCCATGAAAGAGGTGATCCACCCATGAAATACAGGACCTTTTTGCGCGTTTGCGCGGTGATGTTGGCGACTTGCCTCTGTCTCTCCGCAGGAGGATGCACCACGCAGGAGACGGAATCTTCCAGCGCTCCGCATTCCTCGCAGACGTCTTCGGCGGTGCCTGAATCCCAGCCGGATATTGTCGGCTCATCACAGGCCCCCATTCCGGAAACGCAGTCTACGATTGCTGCTCCTACGGTTTCTATCGAAAACCGCACAAGCGGCAACATCCAGAGGAAGATTGTGACGCCGCATTTTTCCGGGTTTTCCGGAGCGGACGAGCTCAACGGCAAGATTGAACAGTCTCAACGGGACAGCATCGAGGAAATTCAGTCCATATTGGACGATTACGGCGAAAACTGGTCGCCGAATTCCCCGCTGTTCTATCAAAGCGTATTCGATTATCAGGAGAGCGGCCTACTGTCCGTCTGGCTGACCAACGAAAATTATACGGGCGGCGCACATGGAATGAGTTGGATCACCTCCTATAACCTGAACCCGGGAACCGGTGACTTTTATGCATTCCGTGATTTATTCCGGGACCCGGACGAAGCGGTTCCACAGATTACGAACAAAATTCTATCCTATTTAAAGGCGAATATCCTGGACGATCCCGACGGTGCGATGTACCAGTCCGCAGCGAAAGCGATTCAGGAGTTCCAGGGGAATTACGATTATTATCTCGACGGCGAAAACCTGATGATTTATTTCCAGCCGTATGATGTGCTGCCCTATGCGATGGGAATTGTGCGGATTCCGATTCCGCTTGCCTCGTTGCCAGACATGACCGTTTCCTTGCACGCCGTCTCCCCCCGCAGGACAATCCGGGCCAACGGACAGGACACCGATCTCAGCCGCAACATGATGATCGGCGCGGACGGCGATACCAGCGTCCTGCTTCCCATGCCGGAAACGGCGCGCCTGTGTGGGTTGGAAGCTACGGTCAAGAATCAGATATGTGTCATCGACGGAAAGGAATATTCTGTCACCTATGCAAACGGCGGCGCATTCATGACATTGGCGGACTTTCTCCAAACAGCTCCGGACGATCAGAACCATTTGATCGCCTATGGGCCGGACGACGTTCTTCGGATTTATACGGCAAAGTGAGCACTTTTCCGTATACTATGAATTAATGAATTTTTTAAATCCTCCCAGGAAGCGGATCAGAACGATGATTGAAACACAAACAGGCCCCGGACGAATTTGTCCGGGGCCTGTTTTGATGGAATCATGTAATTTTACAGCTATACGCTTTTGTAACCGGATACACGGTGCCTTTTGCCCCTACGGAGCTCTTCTAGGAAAACATCCTGGTGAAGTTTTACGCAACAACCTTCACTTCACAGAGCTTCTCAACACCCTTGCCATTCAGCGCCGCATATGCGCCCGTGCTCTGGCCCGGTGCGCCGGTGGCATAG
>DBFXIC010000033.1:0-8736 GCA_048455095.1 Anaeromassilibacillus sp. | reverse complement strand
CTCCAACTGTGCAAGGTTTCGATACACGGCGCTGAGGCTGATTTGTTTCTCTGCCAGCGCGTCCGCCATCTGGCGTACAGTCAGCAGCTCGTCCGGGTGTTCCCCTAAAAAAGCAAGCAGGGCTCTTCGCTGTTTTGTGTTGTAGATTGACATCAGCTGCCCTCCAATATGCGAATTATTCGCAGATATTATAGCATCATTTCCCCCTTTGTCAATATCATCCCGCGATACCGGCGTCTTTCCGACAGTTCAAGATCCGTCAGTATCAAAGAAACCAGCGTCACATCAAAGGCTTCGAACCGGTGGGCTCTTACGCGGTCAAAGCAGTCTGCGTTTCACGGCATCATCCACCGGCTCCAGTTCTTTTTCCAGCGTACAGGATAGATCCCATAGCAGCTGACGTTCCTCGTCATCCTCTGTGGTCAAGCTGCCTACTTCATCCCACCGCAGAATGATTCGATACAGTGCCAGAGCCTCCTGCTCCGTGAGTCTTAATTCCACAAGAGACGCCTCTCTCAGTTGCTTTTCAACGGGAAATCAGCGGTAAACGATACCGTACATTTCATCGCGTCAGCCGCATCTCATTCTCAAACTGCTCCATCGCCTCCTGTCGGCTGGGGACTTGTGCAAGCGTGCAGGAAAACGGCTGGCCGAACAGGGGTTGGGACAGTGTCTCCGCCCAATGCGTCAGCACCTCTGGAGTGAGGGGGCGCTCCTCCCGGAGAAAGATCACCCTGTAATAGGGCGGTACAGACGGGGAAAGCAGCTGTGTCAGCGGGACGCCGCTCCGGACGGAGGCGTTGCAGAAATGCATCTCCGGCGAAAAAAGCGGATAGTACAGCGCCCCGACGAACCAGTCCTGTTCGCCGTTTCTGAGCCGCCTTGCCTGATCCAGAAAGTGCGGATGATTCGGGTTATCCGGCTCCACAAACTCACCGTCCCGAATCGTCTGGTGAAGTGCGGGGAGGTTATGGAAATCAAAGTGGAAAAAGGGTGCCTCTCCCGCCTCGTCCTCGGCAAGAGAAAACTCCGCCGCATGGAAAGGTCCCCAGTCCTTGCCGCAGCGGTAATAGCCCCACCAGTAGTTCCAGTCATAAATATGCAGATATTTTTTTGCTTTGCAGTCCATAGATGTACTCCATTCTAACAATGTCGGCACAAGAGGAAATCACAGGGAACTCGCCGCCCGGCACCGCAAAAGCCCGTTCCAAGCCCGTCCTTTTTGCAAGAGGGGCGCTCACAGGCGGTGCAGTGCTCTTCTCATCGGCTCACCGGAATGGAGATCTCGAAAACAGCGCCGGTGTCTCCGTTGTAGGCGCGGATCGTTCCCTTATGCAGGTGGATGATCTCCTTGGTCAAGGCAAGGCCGATGCCGGATTTTCCGCTTTTTCCCATATAGAAGCGGTCAAAGATGTGGGGAAGATCTTCCTCGGCAATGCCGTCCCCGTCGTCCTGTATCCGAATCGTCACATGCCGTTTCTCCGTGCGGCAGGTCAGGCACAGCTGGCTGCGGGCATAGCGCACGCCGTTGGATAGAATATTGGTGACCGCTCTGCGCAGCCGGGTATCGTCACAGCTGACCATAACGGGTGTTTCGGGAAAGTCCGGCACGATGGCGATGCCGCTGGCGGCGGCTGCCGGCTCCACGGCGCGTATGCTGTCGTAGAGCAGCTCCCGAATATCCATCTCGGAAAGGGTAAGCGGCTGCCGCCCCATATCGATTTTCGAGATGTCCAGAAGCTCGTCCACCAGCTCCGTCATGCGGTCGCTCTCCGCCAGGATCACCTCCGCCGCGCTGCCTGTGTCCATCACACCCGCCTGTATGCCCTCCGCATAGCCCTGTATCGCCATAAGCGGCGTTTTCAGCTCGTGTGAGGCATTCTGGAAGAAGGTCTGCTGCCGCTCCGCCTCCTTCTCAATATTCCGGCCAAAGCGGAACCCCAGCAGACACATGACGGAGGAGATCGCCAGCAGCACCCCGAAGAACGCCCAGTTTAGCGTCACGATATAGCGGGTGATTGGGCCGATGTCTATGTACAAGCGATACCACCAAAGCGGCTACGCCGCCCGCAGCCAACAGGCAAGGGGATGAAAAGATCAGCCGCCTTGCGATTCGCAAAGCGGCTGATCCATTGCTCTTACGCTGTATTTGCATTACAGTTCCATTTTCGGTGCGTAATCCGCGGCAACTTCCTCTCGGACATCGTCCTCGGTGGTATCGAGCTGCCGTGGCGTCTGCGTCATCGCAAGCTCCTGCAGATGACCGATCCGGCGCTGCACGCTTTCCGTGATCGCATGGATACGTCCCTCATCGATATAGTCGGCAGCTTCCTCACAAGACAGCACGCCGGAGATCAGCTCGCCCACATCGGAGAGGCGATCAAAGTCGATCCAATCAAAATCGGTCACCAGCTTCAGCTGCTCGGCGTGGTGGTTTTTGAAGGGCTTGCAGACCACATCCTTTTCCAATCGCATCTGACCGGGCATCTTATCATAGCCAAGGGAGGAGCCGCTGTCATAGATCGGAGCCATACCGAGCCATTCCAGCGTTTCCGCGTTTCGCAGTGCCCCAAAGTTATTGAAGTGGCGATCCTCGTTTGCGATGATATAGTCCAGCACCAGCATCCGGTCTAAAAACGGCGTAATGTTCCCGATGCCGAGCAGCTCGCAGCACTCCAATAGATGCCGGTATCGGGAGGTGCTGTTCTTCTGCTTTTTCGCCTGCAGCAGCCTCCACGCCGGGATCAACTCCGTATTCTCCGTAACAAAATCCTCACAGACCGAGTAGGGTGCATCCTTGCTCCAGATGACTGTATACGATACATGAGGAATGCCGAGCCGCTCCATGATGCCGGAGGCGATCGCCTCGTTGAACGGCTGCTGCCGGAACGGATTGCTGCCGCCCTTGATCAGGCATCGCTTCCCATCGAGGATCTTCCACCGCTTTTTCAGATTGCCGTCCGATGTGCTGTCGGGGGAGCTGAAATTGAGTGCGTCCTTCTTCTTTCTTTCTCCGAACAGCACATCTCCGATGTCCTCCGAGAAATCATTTTGGAAAAAGTTGATGTCCTCCCACCGAAGCTCCGCGCCTTCCGGACAGATCCAGTACTGATCCGAGAGGCTCAGCCCGTAGCAGCGGACGAGCAGCATTTTGGTGTCTGCTACCCCCAACGATTCCAGTGCTTCCCGCACACCGCTGCGGCTTGCCGGAATAGAGCGATCCCGCCACCAGTCGTTAAACGCCGCACGGTCGGCGATCTCGTTTCGCACAGGGATGCCGATAGGCAGATGCTCCGGCGCGTAGATACTGCCAATTTTTTGTATAAAGCCGGTCACATCGTCCAGCTCCAGCTCTGCCACGGGGGTTCGTTTATGCATAAAGGTGCATTTCATACCTGTCGCCTCATTTCGTCTGCTTTTCTGTGATTTCAGCATGCGCAGCTGCGCCTGCAGTTCCTTGCGCTTTTCGATTTTATCTGCCAGCGGCGCGATCTCACTGTCGTGCAGATAGCGGCTCTGCTTGACGCCGTTTTCCGACCACTGGTGATAGTAATAGACCTTTCCGCCGATGGTTTTTTTGGAAAGATACCCCTTCGGCAGTCCGGCGATCTGCTCGGTCAGTTCCGTGATGCGCCTTAGCTGCTCCCTGTTATCCATGTCTGTCACCTCGTCTTTCAGGGATATTATACCCCGACTTAACCCCTGTTGTCAACGCTGTGCTTCATAAAAGCGCGGCAGCGATGCGCGACATGATAAACTCCACGCAGGGTATCGCCACACTGTTGCCGAGGGCTTTATAACGGGCACTGTCCGAAGCACCGGGTATATCCGTCCAGCCGTCCGGGAAGCCCTGCAGTCTTTCACACTCCAGCGGCGTGAGGCGGCGAATGAGTTGAGGTGTTTCCTGTATTGCCGCAACTGCGAGATTCTCGCTGCCGCCTCCATGGTCTCCGCCGCTGGCACGCAATGTTGAAACTCCTTCTTGATAGCCGCCGAATTGAGATTGTCCATACACAGAAGGCTGGCAGACGAGGTCAGTGGCGTCTTTGTACTGTCGTGCGCTCTGCGTGCTGACCACCTCGCCGTCCTTGAACTCATCCACCCGCTGACGGGCATAGATGCAGTGCCGGTCTGTGGCAGTGAGCGTATACGCCAGCTCGTCCTGACATCCAAGACCGTTGCCGCCGTTCTGCGGCTGCCGGTCGACCGTATTGCCTGCAATGCAGATGGCACCTGCGTCCTGCTCGACAAGAGAAGTGTTGTTTCCTCCCATTCCAAAGAACGAGGATACGGTCTGTGCCGTTTGCACGGGACCGCGGAAACGGCTGTCTTGCCCATGATTATCAAACACGAGAGGCTGGTGTCCATGCTCCTGCGCCCGCAGCGTGCCGGATACATTTTCACTGCAATCCATCACGCTGCCGCCCTGGTCGTTGAGGCACAAAACAGACGGCATACAGTTCCCCCCGGCAGATCCTTTCAGTGTAGGCGACAGCTCCTCGCCATAGCCTATGCCCCCGGCAGAGGCTCCGGCACCTGCGGAGAAGGCGGCGGTCAGCACGCAGGGATAGCCCTGTCCCGCCTAACCGCCACCCGTTGACAGTGCTGTATGGAGATCCTCGGATAAGAAGCAGTCGCCGTTGCCCTTGGTCACAATGCCTGCGGCGAATCCTTCGCAGCTTCTGTCGAATCGTGGTTGTGCAGAGGCATCCGCATCGTCCACCACGAGGCTCTCTCCACCGTATCCCAGCGTACCACCTGTGGCGGCAAGGGTTGAAAAACCTGGTGCGTAACTGCCATAAGTCTGCTGCCCAAACACGGCGGGATTGCGGGGAAGCAGAAGCGTGTTGTAGCACTTGCTCTGGTTTGCCATTTGAGTGCCTACTGTATTTGATTCCAAAAAGCTACTCTGCAAGATACTCCCCGTAAATGCAATACCATCCTCCGCCACGAAGGTCTGCTGTTTCATTCCCGGACTTGCTTGCAACGCACCCGCTACATCATGGAGGTCGCGCACCTCGTCCCGCTGATTGGCGGCAAAGGCCATGATGCCGTTTCTGCCGGTGGACATCCCACAGTTGACGCCGAGCGTGGCCGCCACATCGCCGGTCAGATCACCGTTGTAGCCGTCAAAGCCCTCCACAGCTTCGTCCGGCTGTGTCACGAAGGTCTGCATCTGCATATTGGTGGTTGCCATCAACGCGCCTGACACACCGTGCAGGTCGATGCCCTCATCCCGCTGGTTGATGTGGAATGCGTCCAGATCGGTGGGTTGACCGTCCGGCCGCATGAGTCCTGCCTGAATCCTCAATGCCCGTTCCAGCTTTTGCGGCAAATGGCGCGAATGGATAGCTCTCCGGTGGGCGTTCCGCTCCGCGCAGGCTCCGCACAATGGCGACCGCAAGATAGAAAAAGCAGTACAGCAGCAGTGCCAGCATCAGTCCGGCGACTCCGCGCGGGAGTCCCAGCAGGAAGCCGGAGGCGGCGATGAGCAGCGCATCTCCCATGCCGCCGCGTCCTCTCCGGCTTGCCAGCCAAAATGGGACGGCCAGCGCCAGGCCGAGAAGCCGGGCGGGGCTGAAATGGATCAGCCCCGCCGCTGCGATGACGATACCGGAAAGGTCATAGATCTGCCTGCGCCGGAGATCCGTCCATGCCGCACTCATAAGCCCGATAAGGAACAGCGTCCCCTGCAGGACGGATGCCACGGATCAGCCGCCCAGCGCGCCGGCGTAGTTGAACATATCCTTGATACGCTGGTTCAGCGTGGGCATGACCACATCGCCGAACAGAGCATAGAGGCCCGCCAGCAGCAGAGCACCCAGCACCACGGCGATGAGGATCTTGACGGCGGTGTCGATGTATCCCTCACCGGAGCGACATGTCGTGGCAAGGCGAATGGCGTTGGCGCGGATGGAATTGACGGTGTTCTTGATAAACTTCTTCATGTGACATTTTCCTCCTAAATGATATATTTTGTATTGTGGGTGACTTACATGGTCTGCTCCGCAGCGGGAGCACTGTCCGGCTGCTGGGCCTGCCGGAGCGACTGCTCATAGGCATCCAGCACCGCATCGTTGAACTGCTGGCGGGCTTCCTTCGTGCAGGGGAAGCAGATGTCGTGATAGTCCCCATGGCTGTCCTTGTACTGCGGCATGGCGACAAAGGGCCCTTTCTCGCCGCGAATGACCTTCACGCCGCGAATGGCAAATACGCCGTTGATATCCACATTGGCGTTGGCGAGGGTGTACTTGCTGTCCTTCACGGGATAGACTCAGACATCGAAGGACACGGGGGTCTGGCTTTTCTGCGCGGGGACGGGAGTGCTTGCTTTGGTCTGATTCTTGGGCATTTTTCTTTCCTCCATTTCTGCTGTTGATATGAAAAAAGCACCCGGCCGGGTGCTCAGTTCACGGACACAGATCCATTTCCTGCCGCGGCGCGAACTCTATCTGCCGGAAGCCGACACGGTCGCAGTAGTAGAACTCGCTGCCGTCGGCGTCATACAGCTCCAGCACATCCGAGATGCCGATGGGTCTGCCGTCGTAGCCGGGAACCGGGTCGCGGAAGAGCGTGTAGATCTCCTCCGGGTCATTGGTCCCCACCAGACCGTCATAGACTGTTTCGTAGTGCCTGCGGTCAGGCTGCCCGAAACGCTCCAGCAGGGCTTCATACGGGATGAAGCGCATATTGATGGGGCTGTCACGCGAGAGCTGCCAGATACGGCAGCTTTTCAGGGGCGGAGCCTCCGGGTCGAAGCGGCCGCTGCGCTGCCCCAGCAGGAGACGGTCATAGACGCCGTCCTCCCAGCGGATGGTGAGCGTCTGCTTTTGCAGAAAACGCTCCAGCTCCTGCGATTGGAACATGGTATCCACCACCGCCTCCTTTCCCGCGATGTATCCGGCAGGATTGCTGTAATAGAGGATTCGGTCATGGTTATCAATGAAGATGCGCTGCACTTATTTCACCTCCGATCATTCCAGCTTCATCTCACCCGCGGTCGGTTCCTCCTGCTGGGGTGCGGTCAGCTCCATGAGCTTCTCCCGCGCCCAGTCCGGCAGGTATTTTTCGTCCGGCACACCGATGAACTCGTGCCGATTCCAGCGTGTCGTCTCGCCGTCACCCAGGCAGGTGCAGCGCACCGAACGCCCAATGGCGTGAGGCGAACAGCCAAAGCCGTCATGGGCATACCAGAGTTGGTTTTCTTGGCTCCAGCAGGATTCCTTCAGCGTATCGGGGCTGAGTACCAGCACCTTGCCGGTATAGTCCTGCTCGGCACGGTCACCGACGCAGTGCTCCGCACCGAAGAGATTTAACGCCTGCACCGCCTTGCGGTAGAAACTGACGAAGCCATCCAGCACGGCAGGGTGGCTCCGAATAGTGATCTCGGCATTGTGACGCTCATCCTGCGGAATGTAGTGCCGCTCAGCCCACTGCTTATTGGCGAGGCTGAAGCGGCCATCCCAGGAAAGCTCCTGCAGCGTAGCGGTCAGCACCCGTTCCGTGCGCTTGTAGCCGTATGCCGCCAGCACTGGCACAAGGCAGTCCTCGTTCAAGTACATCCCATCGAAGTTTTGACGGATGGTATCCTCAATCGCTTCTCGGCAGGCGATGTTAGCGCGATGGCTCTCCCTCCAGAGCGAAAGCTCATTCCGTTCTCTGGCCTCCTTCGCCGAGTAGGGGTAGAGATAGGTTTCATTCATTTGGATATCTCGCCTCGTTTCTTCTTTGAATACCTACGGTATCACTTATCGTAGATGACATCGTCCTCCATCAGCAGATCCTCCAGTACGGACAAGCAGCAGCCGGATTTGCGCAGGGCCTCCAGCAGCTCGGCGGGAATATCGGAGAGGTCGTGGTCGTAAAATGTCTCGCACACGGTGATCACACCGGAGCCCTCATCCACATGGCAGTCCAGCTTGGCATCGGGCGCGATGTCCGCTTCCGCTCTGGCCCAATCGGGAACAGTGACGGCGGGGCGGATCAGCTCCTCGATGTCCGCGTCGCGGAAGGTGCAGTGCCCCTCGGTGCAGCCCTCGCAGCTGCCGCAGAGGTCCGTCAGCTCCCGCATCAGCTGACCGGCGCGGTCCGTCAGGGCGAGGATCGTGCGCACCATCTCCATGGCGGTCATCTCGCTTTTTGACAAAATGACCGCGCCCCTGGCGCCGGCCATTTCCAGCTTTCCCTCGTCCTCCAGCCCGCAGACGGTCAGAACGGCGGGAGGGATGGTGACGCTCTTGTTGTCGTTGTATTTTACAAATTTCATGCTGCTTCTCCTTTTATTGTTCAGATTTTTAAGGGATGCTCCGGCTCATGGATCAGCTCGTAGCGGGTGTCGCCATCGCCGCCCAGCAGACTATCCATAGAGAGCTGCCAGCAGGCTTTGCGGGGGTCATAATTGGTGATGACGATCTCCTCATATTCGCTGCCTGCCGTCTGGGACATGCTGTTGGGACGGGAGGTGCGGAAGATATAGCAATCCTGATAGATCTCGCAGATGTAGTCCTGGTAGTTGTAGGAGACGATGAAGTATCCTTCACAGGTGACCAGTACATCATGGAGCCGCTGATGATCCTCCGGGGGAAACTCCACCTCGTAGCAGCTCTCCGCCTTGTAGTAGGGCGGGTCACAGTAAATCACGGCACCTGCCCGGTCGTACTGACGGATGACCTCCTCGAAGTCCTTGTTCTCCACAATGACATTCGCCAGCCTGCGGGAGCATTCCCAGATCAGGTG
>DBFXIC010000032.1:0-8108 GCA_048455095.1 Anaeromassilibacillus sp. | reverse complement strand
ACAAAGAGAGTTTAGTGGCTGATGTAAATAAAGCCCATGAGGAACAGAAACGCCGTGAACGTATAGAAAAAATCAAAGATGCTTGTGAAAAGGCTCGGAATGAAGCAAAAACAACTCAGAAAAACTACTATAATCGAGGATGCTTCATTGGTCACCTTGTGCTGTGGATAATATTTATAGTCGCAGGCTTGGGAACAATTTACGACCTATATAGTGATTGGAGTTTAACAGCAAGATCAGTATTATGCTTAATTCTTCTGCTTTTTTCTCTAATATCCATATATGACACGGTTTTCGCCAGAAAGTCTAAAATTGACCTTTGGATACAAAAGCACGCAAATCAAAAAGAAACCGAAGTTTATGAGAAAAAGAAAGCTGAATACTTTTCGGTACTTGGTGTGACAAAAGAAGAACTCGGTTTATTCCCGACACCAGAATAATATTTCTGAAATAAGGTCAAAAAGAGAAACGGTGACCACCGTTTCTCTTTTTGACCTTATCATTAAAACGATATTAATGGGCACCCGTCAAAAAAGCGTACAAAAACAAATCCCATGGTCCCGGACTGCTTTTGCACGCTATTCCGTCTCGGTTAAAGAATGGGCCAAGGCATTTGCCACTACACCTGCATGTCGAGCGTAAAATCAACGGTGAATCCAACGCCAAACACCTGGAGGTCACTATTTTTTAACCATTATATCGTGCTGTGCTACATAGGTCACGTGAGTTTCATTCCCTTTGGTGCCTTGCAGCGCAGCGGAAAGGAATGATCATAGCTATGAATATCCGCAAGCCAACAGACTATAGCACCCTGTTTTCCAAGCTGGACAAGCTCATGGAAGCACAGTTGCCGCAGATGGAATTGTACTGCGAGATTGGTCGGCTGGTCAGCGGCAGAGCGGAAAAAGGCGCCGCTGTCGCGGCGTCGGAATACCTGCAGGCGGCCTACCCTGCGGCCGCGGGCTTCTCTCCCCGCAATGTGCGCCGTATGCGGGACTTCTACCGGATGTACGGTGATACGCCTGAATTGCTGGTGGAGGCAATGCGTCTGAACTGGACGCAGAACGAGGTCATCATGGAGGCCGAATTGACCATGGATGAGAGGTGCTGGTACATTCGGGAGGCCGCCGAAAGCGGCTTATCCAAAACGGAGCTGCTGCGGATGATCGAGTCCTCCGCACATTTGGAAATTGCTCTTGGCGAAAACGAGGATACCTGCTATACTGTAGAAAATGATGAGTTTTCGGAGAAGAATCGGTATGAAGAATATCCTGTTTATCTGCCACGGCAACATTTGCCGCAGCCCCATGGCCGAGTTCGTGATGAAGGACTTGGTCAAAAAAGCTGGGCTTGCTTCACAGTTTCATATCGAATCGGCGGCCACCAGCCGGGAGGAGATCGGCAACACGGTCTATCCTCCGGCACAACGCAAACTGGCGGAGTACGGGATCTCCTGCGACGGCCACGCGGCGCGGCAGCTCACCAATCAGGATTACGACAAGTACGACCTGCTGATCGGCATGGACAGCGCGAACCTGCGGAATATGCACCGCATCTGCGGCGGCGACTTCGCCGACAAGCTGCACCTCCTGCTGGACTACACCGACCATCCACGCGATGTTGCCGACCCGTGGTATATCGGCGATTTCGAGGCGACCTGGCAGGATGTGCTGGAAGGGTGCCAGGGGCTGCTGAAAGAGTTGGCACACGATAAAGTTTGAACGGAGGTGAGGGCGGATGAATGGGGAAATCATTGTAAACGGTGCCGAGATCACGGTCACTACCATCGACGATAAGGATTACATATCTTTGACAGATATGCTCAAAGCCAAAGACGGTGACTTTTTTATCTCCGACTGGCTGAGAAACCGGAACACCGTTGAGTTCCTTGGGATTTGGGAGCAGATACACAACCCTGATTTTAATTATGGCGAATTCGCCACAATTAGAAGTCAGGCTGGCTTGAACAGCTACAAGCTCAGCGTAAAAGAATGGGTAGAAAAAACCAATGCAATTGGTCTCAGAGCCAAAGCTGGGCGATACGGCGGGACATATGCATATAAAGATATCGCCTTTGAGTTCGGTATGTGGATCAGCCCCGAATTCAAGATATACCTCATTAAGGAGTTTGAGCGGCTCAAATCTGAAGAACTAAAACAGCTTGGCTGGGACATCAAGCGCAACCTTGCCAAGATCAATTACCGCATTCACACAGATGCCATCAAGGAAAATCTTATTCCGCCGGAGTTGTCTGCGCGGCAAATTTCTCTGGTCTATGCCAGCGAAGCCGATGTTCTGAATATGGCGCTGTTCGGCATGACTGCTAAAGAGTGGCGTGACGCCAATCCAGATCTTAAGGGCAATATTCGGGACTACGCGAATGTATCACAGCTCGTGTGCCTGTCCAATCTGGAGAACCTGAATGCTGTTTTCATCAACGAAGGAGTCCCGCAGGCGGAGCGTTTAGCAAAACTCAACGCCATCGCCATCAGTCAGATGAAGGTGCTGATGGAGGATCATAGGCTGCTGCAGATCGAAGAACACAAGCAAGAAACCTAAACCGCACCGCTTGACCGTGATGCCGCCAACTGCGTAGTGTTTTCAAGAAGAAATCTTGAAAATCTACAGTGGTACAGCATGACAATGCAAAAGCGCCGGACGAAATTGTCCGGCGCTTTTCGTATTTTTTTGAGTGTACAGGAGAATATAAAGCGGGAGAGTGATGGACATGAAGCGTGTTCTTATGATTGGTACCGGCGGCACCATCGCGTCCGAAATGACCGGCGCAGGGCTTGTGCCGGAGCTTACCACGGACCAGTTCCTGAAATATGTCCCGGCGGTGCGCGAGCTTTGCGATGTGACCTGCCGCCAGGTATGCAACATTGACAGCACGAACATGTCTCCTGCTTACTGGCTGGAGATCGCTCGTGCCATTCGCGAAGCGTATTCTTCCTTTGACGGTTTTGTGGTGTGCCATGGCACGGATACGATGGCGTATACCGCCGCTGCACTCAGCTACCTTGTTCAGCAGGGCCCCAAGCCCATTGTGCTCACCGGCAGCCAGAAGCCCATCAATATGGATATTACGGACTCCAAGACCAATCTGCTGGACAGCTTTGTCTGCGCTTGTGACGGACGCATCCCGGGCGTGCAGATTGTGTTCGGCGGTGCGGTGATCCTGGGGACCCGTGCGCGCAAAACTTATTCCAAAAGCTTTGGTGCGTTTTCCAGCATTAATTATCCGGTTCTGGGGGGTGTGCAGGACAATTGTCTGGTACCCTATATCCGCCCGCAGGCTCAGGCGGAACCCGTGTTTTATGATGCTTTGAATAGCCGTGTGGCACTGCTCAAGCTGATTCCGGGGGCTTCGGCGGGGCAGCTCCGCTTCCTTCTGGATGAAAACGATGCGGTCATTCTGGAGAGCTTTGGCGTCGGCGGCGTGCCGTCGGGTGAGACCGGGGAGTTTTACGAGGTTATCCGCAAGGCTTCAGCAAAAGGGAAGACCGTTGTTGTTACGACACAGGTGCAGAACGAAGGCAGCGATCTGAGCATATATAATGTGGGGTACAGCCTGAAAAACAGCCTGGGCGTGCTGGAAGCCTTTGATATGACGACTGAGGCCGTGGTGGCAAAGCTGATGTGGCTGCTTGCATTGACGGATGACCCCAACGAGGTGCAGAAGCTCTTTTATACGCCTGTTGCAAATGATATCCTGCGCGGCGCAGGTATTTGAAACGGCTCGTGTGCGCCGCTGCGTACGAAGGCGGGCGGGAAGCGCAAATCAAAAAGAGCGGCGTGAAGCCGCTCTTTTTTGCTTTATCACAGCTTGGAGTATCCAAAACTGTTTACCAGGGCGTCGATGCGCCGTCCCTCTTTGCACAGCGGACAGTCGTGCATGGCGCAGCTCTGATAATCGGGAATATCATCCTTGTGGAACACTGCGTTGACGGGCTGGCCTTCCACCTCGTCTACTGCGCTGAAAATCGCGGATATTCCCACGAGCATGCCGCCATAATAGGAGATGCATTCCATGCTTTTGCGGATGGTGATGCCTGTGGTGACGGAGGCCATCAGGACAATGACATGCTTACCCTGGATCATTGGCTGGATATTGTCGCGGAAAATCATTTGGCTATTGGAGTTGTATTCCGGCGTGACCACGTAGATAGTGCCGTGAGCGTTCATGGAGAGATATCCGGCGCGTGTAAGTTCCTGGGCGAGCAAAGTACCGATGACCTGGGTGCCGTCCAGACAGACGATGGTGTCCACGATAGTGTTCGTCATATAAAGGCCTGCCAGCGAAGCGGCTACAGACCCGGCTTCTGACAGGCGCGTTTTGAGCGTTGTCATGTCGATATAGTAATTTACATGAGAATGGTTGGTGGCAAAATGGCCCGGAACGACCTTCAGGGGAACGGTGTTGTTCTTTGCGTACAATTTAACGATGCGCTTTTCCATAATAGGCCTCCCATTTTCAAAAGCGTCCCCCTTTCCACGCAGAAAGTTGAACGCTTTTTTTAAGTATACCATATATAATGAGTTAAATCAACAAAATAATATTTAAATGATGAAAAATATTGTGCGAAAATGTTTTGCACTTGCACAAATACGGTGGGCGTCGTATACTGGAAACAATAAAAGGAAAGGGTGGAACGCTGATTTGCCGGATTCCAATATCACGAAACACGCCATTGCCGCAGCCTTGAAAGAACTGTGCCGCGAGAAAAGCTTTGACAAGATCAGCATTGCGGATATCACCTCCACCTGCGGCCTCAACCGTCAGACATTTTATTATCATTTTGAAGACAAGTATGAGCTGCTGAATTGGATTTATTATACGGAGGGGTTTGCGCGGCTGGTCGACGGAATTACGCTGGAAAACTGGGACAGCCATATCGCAGTGCTGTTCGAGACCATGCGCGCGGATAAAAAGTTCTACGAAAATACGGTGCGCTGTACGCCGGACACCTTTGGAAACTATTTGTTCAAAGTGGTGCGCGCACTTTTCCTGGAGGCCGTCGAAGCTTTGGACAATGGCACGGTACCGGATGCTGACAAGGCGTTTTTTGCAGACTTTTATGCCTACGGAAGCTGCGGAACAGTCAGAGCTTGGGTGTCTGCCGGTATGAAAACGCCGCCGGAGGAGCTGGCCCGCAGCCTAAAACGGCTTGCACAGGACAGTGAGAAGCTGGCATACCGGCGTTATGTTGAAGAGCGGGGCGAAAAGCCTGCTTTGTAGAAATATGTACAACAAAAAGGACGCCGCAGATCTTGCGGCGTCCTTCTTGTCATTCGCAAAGTCCGGCGGCGTGTTCCAGCAGAGCGAAAAGGTGTTCCCGGTCCGCTTCCTGCAGCATGGGATAGACTGCATCATACAGCTTGGCTTTTTGTGCATCGTCAAATAAGCCGCCGGCGACGCCTGCGGTAAATTCAACGAGGTTGCGTGCCGTTCGCGCCGGGTTTTTGGCTGCGTGCCGCAGTGCGGGATGCAGGGCGGCTTCCAGCGCTGCAGCCTTCAGCTTTTGTTCAAAGGTCATCTCATCACCTTACTTCGCTTCTATTCTACGCCATGGAAGTACACTTGCCCATAGACAAAATGTGCGGTTTGTCTAAAAAACGTACAACCGATGGTTACTGTCTGCTTTTTTTACAGGGGCGTACAACTGTATAATGACATGCGCCCGGACGGGCGGTATACTGATGCCACCGAAAGGAAAATGGGGCATATGTCCCGAAGAGAAAGGGCGCATGAGCATTATGAATAAAAAGGTTTTGGGCATCGCAGCGGCAGCCGCAGCAGCGGGCGGCGCGGTTTACGCGGCAAGCAAAGTAAAAAAACAGGCGCAGGCACAGGGAACGCGAAGGGAAAAGGAAAGCCTCCAGTCCCGTAATTACGGCGATAAGCAGGTTTATCTTGTGGGCGGCGGCCTGGCATCTATGGCGGCGGCTGCATACCTTGTACGGGATGCGAATTTTGACGGTCACAACATTCACATACTGGAAAGCATGGATGTCTTGGGCGGCTCAAACGACGGTGCGGGCAGTGTACAGCAGGGCTTTGTCTGCCGCGGTGGCCGTATGCTCAACGAAGAGACCTATGAAAACTTCTGGGAGCTGTTCCGCAGCATTCCGTCGTTGGAGCAGCCGCAGCGCAGCGTCACAGAGGAAATTTTGAACTTTGACCATGCGCATCCCACATGTGCGCATGCACGTCTGATCGACAAGGACGCCAAAATTCTCGATGTCCGCAGCATGGGCTTTGACAATGCGGACCGCTTGGCAATGACAAAGCTGCTGCTTACACCGGAGGAACGGCTCGACAATATGACCATCGAGGATTGGTTCGGCCCGCATTTCTTTGAAACGAATTTCTGGTATATGTGGCAGACGACCTTTGCTTTCCAAAAATGGAGCAGTCTGTTCGAGTTCCGGCGCTATATGAACCGCATGATTTTTGAGTTTCCGCGTATTGAAACGCTGGAGGGCGTCACACGAACGCCGTATAATCAATATGAGAGCGTGATCCTGCCGCTGAAAGCCTATTTGGAGACGAACGGCGTTCGGTTTGAAACAGGGCGTACCGTGACGGATATCGATTTTGCACCCGGGGAGGCGCTGACGGCGACAGCGCTGCATTTTGCGGACGGTTCCGCGGTCGATCTGCGCGAAGGCGACGTATGTATCATGACGAATGCCTGTATGACGGATTCCGCTACATTGGGCAACCTGCATGCACCGGCTCCGGCACCGGAACGAAAGCCAGTTTCCGCTGAACTGTGGGCGAAGGTGGCGGCGAAGCGGCCGGGGTTGGGCAATCCGGAACCGTTCTTCGGCAACGTGAATGAAAGCAACTGGGAAAGCTTTACGGTGACCTGCAAAGGAAACCGGCTGCTGAAGATGATCGAAAACTATTCGGGCAACATCCCCGGCTCCGGAGCGCTGATGACCTTTAAGGATTCTTCGTGGTGTATGAGCATTGTGGTGGCGGCACAACCGCACTTCAAAGCCCAGGACCCGGATACCACGATTTTCTGGGGCTACGGCCTTTATACGGATCATGTGGGAGATTATGTGAAAAAGCCCATGAGAGATTGTACCGGCGCAGAGATCCTGAAAGAGCTGCTGCATCAACTGCACTGGGAAGAACATCAGGAAGAGATCATGGCGGATGTCGTTAATGTCATTCCGTGTATGATGCCGTATGTGGATGCACAATTCCAGCCGCGGGCAATGGCCGACCGGCCGCCGGTGGTGCCGCAGGGCAGCACAAACTTTGCGATGGTGAGCCAGTTTGTAGAGATACCGGAGGATATGGTGTTCACCGAGGAATATTCTGTCCGTGCGGCCCGTATCGCCGTGTACACATTGTTCGATATCCCCAAAAAGATATGTCCTGTCACACCCTACAACAAGGCCCTCAAAGTCCTGCTGAATGCGGCCCTGACAATGTATCGCTAAAGAAGCCGGGGCTTGTTTCATCGGAACGAGCCCCGGTTTTTCTGCGTGTTCAATTAACAAATCTTTCATGCATCCTGTTCGTGAGTATGATATAATGAATCAGGGCTGATCCTCAGTAATTTAGGAGAGGAAAAGGATAATCGCATGAATCTTTTGTTTTTTTTAACGCCGAAGGCCGAGGTGGCGTATCTGTATGATGACTTCACCCTGCGCCAGGCGATTGAGAAAATGGAGTACCACCGTTATTCCTCCATACCTATTTTAAATAGGAAAGGAGAGTATGTTGGCACCATTACAGAGGGTGATATCCTGTGGGCGGTGAAGCGGAATTATAACTTGAATCTGCAGGACGCCGAGGATATGCCGATTATGAGCATCCCGCGCAAGCGGGATAACAAATGCGTCTCAGTGGATACGGACATGGAAGAACTGATCGCGGCGGCAATGCGGCAAAACTTTGTGCCTGTTATTGATGGAAAAAATAGTTTTATCGGCCTGATCAAGCGTAACAGCATCATCCAGTTCTGTTACGACCAATACAAAAACAGTCTGAGACAGGAACCGCAGGTCTGCATGAAAATATCATGCCGTGAAAATGAAAAAAAGACGTTGACAAAAGTGCAAGGATGACGTATAATAATTTTTGCCGC
>DBFXIC010000031.1:0-3006 GCA_048455095.1 Anaeromassilibacillus sp. | reverse complement strand
TTCTTATGCTTTTCCTTGATAACCATACAATTCTTTTGCCTTTTCCAAAGAAACCTTTTTACGGCGGATATCACGCTCAATCTCTGCCACCGGGCGCTCCAACGGATTGCCGTAACCGGCGCCACCGCCCACTGCCACGAGCATTTTATCGCCGCGGTTGAGCACACGGCTGCCCTTGGACGGCAGATTTTCCTTGGTTCCGTCCGGATGATACAATTTAATATAGGCAGTGGAACCGTCCATGCCGCCCGCCACGCCTTTGGCAGGATACTTAAAGCGGTCTGAATACACGGTCATATTGACATTGTCTTCCAGAATTTCGTATTCGCGATAGGCGCCCAGGCCTCCGTGATGCCGGCCCGCGCCGCCGCTGTCGCAGCGTAGCTCATACCGTGTCACCCGGAAGTATTTCTGCTCGATTTCCAAGCTTTCCACCGGGGAGTTGGTGCAGTTGCCCAAGGGGTCATCCAGTTGATCCGCGCCATCGTTGCGAATGCTGGCGCCATACCCGCCGCCCAACTGATCGCTGATGGCCACGAAGCCTTTCTTTTCGTCACCGGACCACTGAAGGTTGACTTCGGTTCGCTGGTCGTAACCCTGAGCCGGCACACGCTCGGGAAGGACTTTTTCAAACGCTTTCAACACCGCCTGGAACACGCGCATAATGATGACGTTTCGCCCTTCTACCGGCGCGAATTCCTTCGGGTTGAGCAAGCACCCCTTGGGCGCATAAATGTGCACCGGGCGATAAGAACCATCGTTGATGGGGAAAGACGGATCGGTCATGATCATCTTCAATACCGTGTAGGTGGCCGAGACCGTGGACGAAAACGGACAGTTGATGGCTGTGGTCACCTGCGGGCAGGTGCCGGTGAAGTCCACATAGACCTCGCTTCCCTCTACAGTGACTTTCACCTTGATCACCAGCGCCTCGTCGTGAACACCGTCATCGTCCGCCATGCATTCGCCGTAATACACACCGTCCGGAATCTCTTCCAACGCGGCACGCATGACCTTTTCCGCATAATCGAGAAACTCCTCGCAGATCTCCATAAACGTGTCGTACCCGTAACGATCTATGAGGGCATGCACTCTCCGGCGACCGGTTTCATTTGCCACAAGCTGTGCATTGATGTCGCCGATGGTATCTCTGGGAATTCGCAAATTGGAACGCAACACCTGCTCCAAAATTCCCCCGTTCCAGTCATGGCTGACCGAAAAGACCATTGGGCAAAAGCGGAATCGCTCTTCAAAAATGTCTTTCGCGTGGAGATTGAAGCCTGCCGAATGTCCCAAGTCCGCATGATGGCCGGTGGTGCCAGCAAAGGCGACCAATTTTCCATTGTGAACAATGGGAGAAAAGATGTAGATGTCCGACTGGTGCTGTCCACCGCTGTAGGGATCGTTGAGTATGATGGCATTGTCCTCTGTGAGGTTTGTCACATCCACTTTGCTCAGCGCCCCGGTGAGCGCACGGCTGACTGAGTTCATATGCAGCGGCTGGTCCTGCGGCTGCGCCAGGATACGCCCCTTTGCGTCCGCCAAGAAGGTGGAGCAGTCCGCAGCCTCACGAATCACCACGGAATAGGCGCTGCGCAGGAAATCCGCGCTCATCTCACGTGCGACCGACATCAAATTGTTGGTGAGAATATTGAACAACGCAACGTCCTTTGCCATGTTAGTTTTCCTCCTTTTCCAAAATGATGCTTCCATTGTGCTGCAATTTTGCAATCCAGCCCAAGGGTACCACACACGTGGAAGTTTCATCTTCGATTACAGCCGGTCCGCTGAGCACAGAATCCACCGGAAGTCCATTCCAAGTGTAAAAATGGCAATCACGCCACTGACCGCCCATCAACACTTTCTGAACGCTGCTTCCCGACTGTCCAGGAATGGGTTCGTACTTCATCCCGCTGAGCAAATCGTTGTTTTGCGGAACGGTGCATTTCAAACGATAGTTGACGATTTCCACCAGATTCTGCGGCGAGTTGAATCCATACCGTTTGTGGTGTGTCTCGTGGAAAACCTTCGTGATCTCTTCGCTGTCGGTCGGAATATCATCAAAGTCCATCTGAAGCTCAAACGCCTGTCCCTGATAGCGTGCATCCACTGCGTACTGGAATTTCAGGCTCTCCTTGCGAAACCCGTAATTGCACATATCCTCTTCGGCTTTTTCACGCATCTTGCCAAACTGGCAGACCAAATCTTCCGAGCTGGTTTCCACGCACAGAGACACTTTCGTCTGTACATAGTCGCGGATGATATCCGCCACCAGCAAGCCGAACGAGGAGAGCAGTCCCGCGTAGCGCGGCACCAGCACCCGTTTCATGCCCAGCTCATCGGCGATGGTCGCCGCCATCAACGCACCTGCTCCACCAAATGCCACCATGGTGTAATTGCGGGCGTCGTAACCGCGCTCGGTGGATGCCAGGCGCACCGCCTGCATGGTATTCGCCGCCATCACGCGGCAGATTGCCTCTGCCATCTCATCCGACGTGACGTTCATTTTCTGTGCGATTTCGCCAATGACCTTTTTGCTCAGTTCCGGATCCAACTTGTAGTTGCCGCCTGCAAAGTGATCGGGGCGCAGCAGGCCGCGATAGGCCAGCGCATCCGAAAGAGTCGGCTTTGTGCCGCCGCGGCAATAGCATGCGGGGCCGGGGTCCGCACCGGCGCTCTGCGGTCCCACCTGAAGCATTCCGCCGCTGTCAATCCAGGCAATGGAACCGCCACCGGCACCCACTGTCACAATGTCGAGCATCGGAACTGCTATGGCGTTTCCATCAATTTTGTTGGTGGTGGACACCAGGGGATTGCCCTTGTTGATGAGGCAGACGTCGGCGCTTGTTCCGCCGATATCCAGCGTAATAATATCCTCAATTCCAACCTGTTTGGACATAAACACTGCGCCGGTGACGCCGGCAGCAGGGCCGGAAAGCAGTGTGCGCGCCACTTCTTTTCGGAGAGCGTCCATGGGGATCACTCCGCCATTGGACTGCGTAATGA
>DBFXIC010000030.1:0-10276 GCA_048455095.1 Anaeromassilibacillus sp. | reverse complement strand
GGAGACAGTCATCGGCATTTTACAAGAAGGATGGCTTCCTCCTGGTACGAATTGTTCTTTTAAACCTCTATAAAGCCGGTATTTTAGAAATCGGATTACAGAAGGACGTTTTCTCCACTTTGGAAGAAAGCGTCCTTCTTTTTACCAATTATTTCTGATAATTCCTAATATAGATCAATAAATTTATATAATTAGTTTAATATAAAAACGATCAGCAACTAATTTATTGATTTGTTTCGAAAAGCGAGGTGAACATTACATTCAACAATCAGCAAGGATGAATTTATGAGAGGAGTATGTTCATGAAAGGTAAAAGAGTGGCAGCGTTATTGCTCAGCATTCTGTTGACAGTGGGCAGTTGTACCCAAGCCATGGCAGTGCCGGAGCAGGCAGGCGCTCCACAAAAAGGGGCCGGTTTGGAAGAGCAGGTCAATCTTGCGCTTTCACAGATGACCCTGCGCGACCGTGCACGCCTCACCCTCGGAGGTGTGGCGGGAGAACCCGGACAAAGCACGAAGATCGGCAACCAGACTAAGGCGATTACAGAAAAAGGACTCGGCTATATGACCATGTCCGACGGCCCAATGGGATGCAATGTCATGGGGCATCACACCTCGTTCGGCTCCGGGCAGATCATCGCCTCCACTTGGAACCCGGATCTGGTCTATCAGGTGGGCGAGGTCATCGGAAAGGAATGCGTGGATAAGGACATTCAGTATTTCCTTGGGCCGGGTACCAATATCAACCGCGACCTGATCAACGGCCGTACCTTTGAGTATTACAGCGAGGACCCGTATCTCTCCGCACAGACGGTAGCCCCGTATGTACAGGGCGTACAGAGCATGGACGTCGCCGCCACAGTCAAGCACCTGATGGCGAACAACCAGGAGATGAACCGCAACTTCATGTCCTCCAACGTGAGCGAGCGAGCCATGCACGAGCTCTATCTGCCTGCCTTCCAGGCGTCCATCGAGCAGGGCGACGCGTGGAGCGTCATGACCGCTGCAAACCGGATGAACGGCGTCTTTACCAGCGACAACCGCTACGTCCTGACCAATCTGGTGAAGTACGACTACGGCATGCGCGGCGTCGTCATCACGGACTGGATCAACACCCGCACGGACGTCATCGCGGCGAAGGCCGGTTTGGACCTCGCCATGCCGTATAGCGCGGGCAGCCCCTTCAAGAAACTGGAATCCCTCATTCGCGGGGACCAGCTCGACGTGAAATATTTGAATGAAGCTTCCCAACGCTTCCTCCGTCTGGCGCATCTGACCAAATCCATGATCAACACCGATGAAGTCGACGCGACGGGATATACCGCTGCGGACCGCCAAAAGGGCGAGTCCAACACCCCTGCGAACCAGGCAGTCGCCCGCAAGGTGGCGGAGGAAGGCATCGTCCTGTTGAAAAATGAAAGCGGCACCCTGCCGCTCGATAAGGACGAGCTCAGCTCCATTGCCCTGTTAGGTAAATATGTCAACTATAATTTCTATGTACCCGGCCTGGGTGGCAGCGGCGCGACCAATCCGCCGTATCAGATCACCAATCTGCAGGGCCTGCAGAACAAGCTTGGCGGCTCTGTAGAACTGAAAACGCCCGCCTACGACGAGAGCAATTTTGAAGCGACCAAGGCCGCCGCTGTGGAGGCCGCAAAAAATTCTGACTATGCCATTGTCTTTGCGGGCCTAAACAGCACCACCACCAGCGACCCGAATGTTGCAGACACTGAGGACGGCGACCGCGACAATCTCGACTTTCCGCCGTTGCAGTTGGAGCTCATCAACGCGGTTGCTGCCGCGAATCCCAAGACCATCGTGGTGCTGAGCGGCTCCATGTATGAGGTGCGCGACTGGGTGGACAACGTCCCCGCCGTGTTACAGACATACTACCCCGGCATGGAGGGCGGCAACGCCGTCGCAGACATTCTGCTGGGCAATGTAAACCCCTCCGGCAAGTTGACCAACACCTGGCCAAAACGCTACGAGGACACCGTCGGATACGTCCCCGGGCACGAGGGCGAGGACCAGCGCACCGTGAAATACAATGATGTTTTCTACAAAGAGGGCATCTATGTCGGCTACAAATGGAACGATTTGAAGGACATCGAGCCGGAGTTCGCCTTTGGCCACGGCCTGTCCTACACCGAATTCCAATATGACAACCTCCGGTTCAGCTCCGACGCCATGGGTCGTGACGACACCATCACCGCCAGCGTGGATGTCACCAACACCGGTTCCCGCGCGGGTAAGGAAACCGTACAGCTCTATATCCACGACGTAGAATCCTCCATTGACCGCCCGCTCAAAGAGCTCAAGGGCTATGAAAAAGTCGCTCTGGAGCCCAACGAGACAAAGACGGTCAACTTTACGATCGACACGGAAGACCTCAGCTATTGGGATGTAGATGTACACTCCCTGATGGCGGAAAAGGGCGATTTCGAAGCGTGGGTCGGCAGCGCTGCGGATGACATCCGCCAGAAGGGGACCTTCACGCTGACCGAAGATACCCTGCCAGACCCGGATTATAAGGTCGTGCAGGCGGAGGACGCCACCGATCCCATCGACGCACAGGTTGGCGAAGGCAAAGAGGTCGACGGTGCAAAAACCGGCTACCTCGCGTTCAACAGCGCAAACAGCCATGCGAAGTGGACGGTCAACGCAGAGGAGGATGGTAACTACTCCGTCATTTTCCGTTACTCCAACCCGGGCTACAACGGCGCCGCTTCGGCCAGCTACGGCCCGAACCGCGTCACCTCTCTGCTGGTCAACGGCGAAAAGGCCGGCGACTACGATTTCCAGAATACCCGTTGGGAAAATGTCTGGAACTACGACAGCATCGACGTCGCCCTGAAGGCGGGCGAAAATACCATCGAACTGCGGGGCACCGACGCCACAACCGGGCTCCATCTCGATAAGATGATCGTACAGACCATTCACCGCACTACGCCGCTCCCGTCGGCGTGCGCGCCCGACGACGGCGACGTGCCGCCCCCGGACGAGACAGACGAGGGTTCCCTTTATCAGGCGGAGAAGGCCACGGAGCTCAACGGTGCGGAAATCTCCATGAAGACGCCGGGTTACACGGGTACCGGCTATGTGGAGCTTCTTAACGAGGGAAGCACGGTCAATATGGACGTTCTGGCTCCCACCTTCAATGCCTACCGGCTGGGTCTGAACTATTCCAACGGCAACCGCGAGGCCTCCCCTTGCGAGCTATATGTCAACGGCAAACTGGTTTCCACCTATACCCTGCCTCCCACCGGCGGTTGGACAAAGTGGAAGCTGGAAATGTGTGCACCGGTCGACCTTAAGGTCGGCCTGAACCAGATTCAAATCAAGGCGCTTCGCCAGAACGTCTATCTGGACAGCGTACTGCTCCACGGCGGCATGGGCGTTCTGGACACCACGGCCCCAGAAGTGATCTCCACCACGCCGTTGCGCGGCCGTTATATGCCCAATATTACGGACAGCATCGATGTGTATTTCACAGAAATCGTTCGTCTGAATGGCGATCTGACCATTGAGGACAACGACGGAAATGTGCTCGCCTACAGTGCGCAGGCCAGTGGGAATAAACTCTCCATCCTTCCGGAAGGACTGGATTACGGCAAAGTCTATACGGTCCGAATCCCCAAGGATGCCATCGCGGACGCCTCCGACAATTTCCTTGCAGAGGAATATGCATTTACGGTAAAAGCGCCCCAGGCGTTCACCTATAACAGTGACGACGCAAATATCCGTTATTCCGGTTCCGGCTGGAAAGAAGAAAACGGCGGTAAAATCACCGCGAACGCGGGCGACGCCGTCACTTTCTGGATCAACGGCACAAATGCAAAGCTCACCGGACCAAAGGGTCCGGATATGGGAACCGCCTCTGTCGTCATCGACGAGGCCGCAGCGGGCACAATCAACTTCCAGCAGGATTCCACGGCGGACGGCATCGTATACGACACAGGGACGCTCTCCGAGGGTGTGCACTGTATCCGCATCACGGCCAACGGCTCCATCGGTCTAAAATCAATCGATGTGGTCGGCAGCGTAATCGCCGCGCCGCTTTCTAACCAGGGCTGGAAGCCGAATGGGTTCTCCTACGCCGTCGATTCCGAACCATTCACCAATGTGTTCGACGGCACCGGTGCACGATGGTCCTCCGGCAAGATGCAGGCCCCCGGCCAGTGGTTTACCGTCGACTTTGGCAAGCAGACCAAAGTCAACACCATTGTCATGTACACGCCAAACGATGACTTTATCCGCGGCTACGAGGTATACGCCTCCAACGACGGCAACAAATGGGGCTCTTTGCTGACCTCCGGCAAGGGCGTCAAGGGCTATACCACCATGACCTTCCCGGATCAGGATTGCCGCTACCTGAAAATCGTGCAGACCGGCTCCGCCTCCAACAACTGGTGGTGCATCAACGAGATGTATCTCTTCCAGCAGACCTTTACGGACAAAGAGCCGCCGGTGGCTCCGGAATATCTCTTTGCCACCAGTCTGAGCGGTCAGATTATCCTGGGCTGGGAGGGCGCGTCGGACGACACCGGTGTGACCGGCTACATCGTCTACCGCGATGGCAAAGAAATCGGCAGGACCTCCGAGACCGTCTTTGTGGACGTGACAGTAGAAGGCGGAAAAGCTTACACATACAGCGTCAAAGCGCTGGACATTGCAGGCAATCTCTCTGACATGTCGGAAAGCTTTGAGGCGCAGGATGACCCCACTAAGGAATTGCTTCCGCGCGAAAAATGGATCGCCAGCGCTTTCAAATCTCCGGCTTCCGCCTCCCCCGCAGGCGATGCACCTGTGTGCGCCATCGACGGCAACATCGGTTCCCGCTGGACCTCCAGCGTGATGCAGGACCCGAACGATCAGTGGTTCATGATCGATCTGGGCGGCAAATACGCCTTTAATCAGCTTCTAATAGACTGCGACACCGCCGACTACGGCCGCGTTCTGGAAATCCGAGTTTCCAACGATGGAAAGACTTGGTCCGATCCTGTTGTGACTGCCAACGGCATAAAGGGACAGACCGTCGTCAACTTCCCGCAGCAGATTGCACAGTATGTGAAAATCAACCAGGTCGGCGTGGCTTCCGGCAACTGGTGGGCAATCTTTGAATTGAACATCGCCAACCATAAGATTGTGGACGCAACGCCGCCGACCGCTCCGACGGAAGTTAGCGCAGCCTCCAAAGACGGCAAAGTTTTATTGAACTGGAGCGGTGCAACGGACGATATCGGCGTTGCCGAATATATCGTCTACCGCGACGGCGAAGAGATCGGCCGCACAGCTGCCCTTTCCTACACCGATAGCAATGTCGACGTCGGCAATTTCTATTCCTACGCCATCCAGTCGGTGGACGCTTCCGGCAAGACGTCTGCGCTGTCTAAAACTATATCTGTTGTGGTTGCCCAGTCCCCGGTCGTCCTCTCCCGCGAGGGATGGACGGCAACCGCCTCGCATCAGCCCGCGAGTGCGACGCCCACAGCGGACAGCCCGAACTGCGTCATCGACAGCAATCCCGGCAATCGCTGGACCTCTGGTGCAGCGCAGGCCGTGGGGATGTGGTTCTGCGTCGACCTCGGCACCGCGCAGACCTTCAGCCGCTTAGAGCTGGATTGTCAGTCCGCAGGTGACTACATCCGCAATTATGAGCTTGTTGTCTCCGACGACGGCGAAACCTGGTCCGCGCCCATTGCGAGCGGGGCAGGAAACGGCGGTATCATGACAGTGGACTTCCCGGCGCAAACCGCACGCTATCTTAAGATCGTCTCCACTGGTAACGATGGTGTGAGCTGGTGGAGCATCAATGAGCTGAATCTCTACAATCAGCCCGCTCCTATTAAGAAGCAGCTGACCATCAACTTCCCGGCCAAACTGGCGCAAATCCAGGCAGATGGAGCGGACGACAGCTTTGCCAACCTCACCGGTGTCTATCGCACCGCCCTACAGGCGGGCGAGGAATTCAGCCTGGAGTTTACCCCCACTGTATCCGGCAGAGAGTTCGCTTCTGTCACTCTGAACGGTGTGGACGTCTCTGAGGGAATCGTCCTTGACGCCGAAGGTCTTTCCTCTTCCTTCCACTATTCGGACAGAATGGGCAATGAAAATCCTGTGCTCGACTTTTCCTTTACCGTAGTTGACAAACAGATTCTTCGTCAGGTTCTTTCGATCGCCGACGGACTTTCCAAGGGCGACGAATATGCTACTGCAATTCCGAGCGTTCAAAAGGCATTTGACAAGGCTCTTGCTTTGGCAACCGATGTGGAGGCAAACATGAAAGCAACCCAGAAAGAAATTGACCACGCCTGGGACGCACTTCTGGATGCCATCCATCTGTTGAGCTTTGCGGAAGGCGACACCTCCGAGTTGGAGGCCTTCCTCACGATGATCGACCATTTGAATGCAGAGAATTACACCTCTGCAAGCTGGGACAAACTGAGTCAGGCGGCCGACGAGGCACGCGCGCTGATCGCAGATGGAGAGCCACTGCAAGCGGATGTGGACAAAGTCTATCAGAAACTGCACGACGCGTTCTATGCATTGGAGCACGCCATAGACCGCAGTATTCTTCAAATGGTCGTCGACCAGGCGAAGAAGATCGATCTCTCCGATTATCTTGAAGACGGTCAGGAGGCCTTCGCAAAGGCGTTTGCAGATGCACAGGATGTGTTGGATGACCCAGATGCAACTGCAAAAGAAATCGAGACAGCAGCCGACACCCTGAACCGGGCGATGCTGGCTCTTCGCAAAATCCCGACCAGAAAAGAGTTATTGGATCTGATTGCAGAAATGGAACAGATCGATTTGAATGGCTGCACACAGGGCAGCGTCGCGATCTTTAAGGCAGCCCTGCATATTGCGCAGGCAGCGGCAGAAGATCCGAATGCCGACGGCAAAACATTGGCAGCAGCATTCTATGGAATGCAGGAAGCAAAGGACGGCCTGAAAGAAATCATCCAGCCGGAGAAGCCCAGCACCGGCAGCAGCAAACGTTCCTATCCGTATCGCGACTCCAACACATATGGTTCCGACGGCATCACCGTGGTCAATCCCCTGGTCGCGGCGGCGCAAAACGTCACGGCGCAGGCCTATGTGCGCAGCGATACAACTATAAACTTCACCCTGAAGCACGGAAATTCCTATTGCTTCAAGATGACCGTGGTCAACGGAAGCAGCGTTGTCCCAAGCTTCACTGCCGGCAATAGTTCTGTGCTCAAAACTCAGTTTGTGGCGCAGATCGGCAACGATTATTACTACAGAGTTTATGCGGTCGGCAAGTCGGGCGACAGTACAGGCGTGTATACCACGCTCCCGGGCCAGAACGCAGTAAAGCACTGTGCAGTGACGATTGGCTGATTGCTTTCGCAAAAAGGGGGTTAGGCGCAGATGACATTGTACGTCCACAATGTTCATCGTGGAGGTACAATTGGCTAACAGTGCGTATCGAAAAATGCACCTGTTTCCAAAAGTCTTAGAGAAAACGCGTTTGTTTACCCAAAGCGTACAGGCGCGTACGACACTGTGAAGAACTGCACAAAGACCATTGGATAACCGAACTACAACAAGCCGCCGCTTGCAGCGCACGATGCGCATACAAGCGGCGGCTTGTTTCTTTTATTCGATACGGCGCTCTACATAGAGCGTCATATATTTTTCTAGATGGATACTCGGATAGGAAGCAACTTAAAACAACAGACATGAAAGGGAATTTTATCCGCCCAGCCCCAACCAAGTTTGGAATTTGGGCAAATACCCCATCACGAAGATGATCAGGATCAAAACCGGCAGGACATATTTGAGGTAGACACGCGCCCATTTGGGGAACTTCACGCCGCGGCCGGTGTCCGCCTCCGCCAGGAAATTATCCCAGCCCCATCCGCGCTTGCTCACGCAGAACAACAGATAGATTAAGCTGCCCAACGGCAGAATATTGTTAGACACAACGAAATCTTCAATAGACTGAATATCGCCAATACCCGGCAGCGTCACACTGCTCCACACATTGAAGCCGAGCGCGCAGGGCAGCGACAGGATGACAACCGCAATTCCATTGACCACTACAGCCTTCTTTCGATCCCATCCCCATTTGTCCATGGAGAAGCTGATGAGGTTTTCAAACACCGCGATGATCGTGGACAGTGCTGCAAAGCTCATAAACAGGAAGAACAGCGTTCCCCACAAGCGGCCTCCCCACATCTGCTCGAACACACTGGGCAGGGTGACAAACACCAGGCCCGGGCCCTCTCCGGGATTGACGCCAAAGGCAAAGCAGGCCGGAAAGATGATTAAACCGGCCATCAGCGCCACCACCGTATCAAGAACGCTGATGCTCAGCGCCTCCCCAGTGAGCGTGCGGTCTTTGCCGATATAGGAGCCAAAGATGGCCATGGCCGAGATTCCCAAACTCAGCGTAAAGAACGCCTGCCCCATGGCGGCATATACCGCCTCACCAAAACTGGACCAGCCGTTTTCGAACATCTTGCCAAAGTCCGGAACCAAATAAAATTTCAAACCCTCCGACGCGCCGCTCAGCGTGACGCTGCGCACACAAAGCACCAGCATAATGACGAACAGACAGCTCATCATCACCTTGGTAACGCGCTCCACGCCTTTTTGCAGCCCCATGCTGCACACCAGGAATCCTAGCGCAATAGCCACCAACATCCATCCAATCAGTTCTCCGGGATTGGCGAGCATGTCCGAAAACACCGCACCGGGATCTGCCGCCTGAAACGCGCCGGATGCGCTTTTGACCACATAGCTGAGCATCCAGCCGCCCACTGTGGTATAGAACATCATCAAAAGATAACATCCGCCATAGCCCAACCAGCTGTACCAGTGCCACTTGGTTCCCTTAGGCTCCAAAATCTCAAAACTCTTCGCACAACTTTTTTGACTGGCGCGTCCCACCGCAAACTCCATCACCATGACCGGAAGCCCCAAAATGACCAGGAACAACAAATACAGCAGCACAAACGCCGCGCCTCCGTACTTACCCGTGATATAGGGAAACCGCCATACATTGCCCAAGCCGATAGCACAGCCTGCCGAGATCAGGATAAATCCCAACCGGGACGCAAATTTTTCTCTTTCCTGCATGTAAACTCTCCTCTTCCTTTTTGTCTGTTGCAGGCACCCCTCCGGACCTCCAACAGCCATATTTTGTTTTCATTTTATCAAAGTTCCCCCATTGGGGCAAGTCCTGCAGCTCAGAAAATGTAGAAAAGAGGTAAAAAGTCCACAAACGAGGCAATTGAAAAGAACTATTGTTTCAAGCACATCAAAAAGCGGCACTTCCGGCTAATAAATATAGCCGGAAGCGCCGCGCTAATACAATCTATCACAGAGAGATTTCTCAATCTTCTTCCTGCCTACCGTTCCTTACAGATCCGCGATCGAAACCTCACCCTGTGTCTTGACCCAGTCCGCATGGAAATCGTCCACAGCTTTCTTGATTGCCGCCATGCCGAACGCCTCGTGCAGAAGAGAAGGCTGGAGCGTGGCGGTGTGCGCCCCTGCCAGCAGCGCATTGGTCACCTGTGCCATATTCTTAAAGCTGGCTGCCAGAATCTTTGTCTGAGAATCGTTCTCATCGATCATTTGGCGGAACGCCGCGATGGTATCGCACGAATCGATGTCAAGGTTCTCCATACGGTTATAGTAGGGAGCGATGAAGTCCGCGCCGCAGGCGATCGCCATGAAGCCCTGAATTTTGCTGTAGATGGCTGTGGCTGTTACGTTGACGCCCTCCGACTTAAGCGCACGCATTGCCTTTAACCCTTCTTCCGTGGTGGGAACCTTGATATACACCGCGTCGTCCACATTTTTCAAGATGGCATGCGCCTCGCGCAGAATGCCTTCGCAGTCCTCTGCGATCACCTGCATGTGCAGCGTCTTATCCTGGCCGATGATTTCACGGATCTTGCGCATATGCGGAAATAGGTCGATCTTCCCCTCCGCTTTCAAAATGCTCGGATTGCTGGTTACGCCGGTGATCGGGAAATACGCGCTGTATGTCTGAATAGCCTCCAGATTGGCGCTGTCAAATAAAAATTCCATGACGATTCGTTCCTTTCTTTCTCACAATAGGATGTTAAATCACCTGTTCGGTGCGTTCGATGATGTCGTCCTGCGTCTGACGAGAGAGAACGTTGAAGAAAGCGCTGTATCCCGCCACGCGCACGATCAGATCGCGATGGTTTTCGGGATGCACCTGCGCGTCCTGCAGCGTCTCGCGGGAGACGACGTTGAACTGGACGTGGAATCCATGC
>DBFXIC010000029.1:0-7346 GCA_048455095.1 Anaeromassilibacillus sp. | reverse complement strand
AACATAATTTGTCAAAGAAAACAAAAGTTAGTGATTCATAAAAATGAGTAAATGAACAAATGGTTTTTGTTAAAAGTGATTTTATAAACAGGTTTTACAATCTGGCCTTTCAATCATTTGCTTGGAGCCTCCAATGGAAATGAGACAATTCGTATAGGTATTCTTTCAAAAGGGCGAAGCTCTAAAACGGGTGGCCAGTCTGGAACATGATCCAACAGACGAATGACAAGGGCCAATTATATTGGGAGATTGATTTTTATAAAAAAGTTCAAGTTGATTTTCTAAATGTATATTATATTGAATTTTTGTCCCAATAAAAACAAAACTATTTTATACATACCTTTACACAAGAGGCCATTAAGAAAGGCGCAAAAATGCAAAGGTCAAGGAGATATGCCAGCTTTTTATAGGAAAATAAATAGGGTGCCTGATAGTATATGCATGAAAAGAGGGAGCGTACTGTATCCGTATCACAACAGAATCAAACAGCGGATTTATGCAGGAGAGCTGCTACGCTATGAATATGTCCGGGATTATCCCAGAATCGGAGAGGCACTGGTGCTGTATTTTTCCACTCATCCGCCAGTACGGCCCATTCGGCCGCACCGATATGCTGAATATCTACCAATTTTGGCTAGGTGGGATGCAGGTGGATATCGTCAGAACACAGAGGATTGCGATGAAAAAAGCAAGGGCGGACGTTTCTAATCCGAATCGTATCGGTTTAGGAGCGTCCGTCCTTTTCCTTCTGTTCATATGTAAGCAGGCGGTTTTGCTTGTGAATTCGTTCTCTGATCTGATGGATGAAATGTTTAGGGGAGCGTACCAGAACCGCGGGGCCAAATCCAAGGATGCGGATGACCAGTTCTGTTTCATCCGGCATGGAATACCACATCTGCACACGGCAGATACCGGTCTCTTCGTCGAATGTACTTTGCCGTTCATATGAAGAGAATTCCAATAAAAAGCGTTCGATGGCGTTGCGCTCGGGAAAAATGTCCACCACAATCGGCTCTGGGCAGCGGGTACGGGAGAACCATCCATTCAGATCGCATGATCCGTTGTAGCGCTCTGTGGAATCCGCGGTTTCCAAAATTCGCCCGAGGTTGATGGTGGCGTAGTGGAGCAGTTTTCCATAGCGGATGACGGCACAGTGGATGCGGAATTTATCATCCTTTTCGGAGTATTCCAGCTTTAACGGCAAAAAGTTGCCGGTATTTACCCGTACGCCGTTGCTGTGCGCGCCGGTGTGATAGGTGATCTGTATGGGAACCTGTTCCCGCAGGGCGGCGAGAACCTGGCGAAAATGGCGGATATACGCATAAGAATAGTAGTCGTCCCCGTCGCGGTACCGGTCGAAATAGACGAAGTCAGCGGGGTCGAAGAGGGGCGGAATATCGAACAGCAATTCTTCCAAGCGCGCAATCTCCCCGTCTGCCAGGAACAAACGGGCGCGCGGGTCGGCCAGCACTGCCTTCAGCCAGCGGAGTTCAAGCGTTGAAACCGGCATATGGACCGGGTGGCGCAATCGGCTGGCCAGTACCCCGTCCTGTTCGTCGAGCAGCGGCCAGGCGTGATTTTCCAGCAGCTTTGGTACAAGCTGCAACACGCTTTCGGCAAAGCCACTTTCGGACGCGATCCGTTGCGCTTCCGCACGGGTGAGGGGCGCTTGATTCAAAATATCCGCCACAATGCGGTAGTAAAGCCCATAGAGCTCTGAAAAAAGTTCCATCAGGGTTCCTCCTCCCCATAGAGCGTTGCCATCCGCTGCATATCGCGATAAAAACGGGCGACCACCGCCTGGTTGTCCCCTTCAACGGAGAGAATCCGCCCGGTAAAGGTCTTTACCCAGTTCATCAGTTCGCCCGAATCGGTCACATCGATGGAATAGCGATAGCGGTTGACGTCCAACCGCTCAATTTTGCCGCCGCGGCCCTCACGTTCCAAACGGTTGAGGATATAGGGCTCCTTTTTCTCGTCGATCGAAAGAATCATGGAAAAATGCTCCGTGTTTTGCCGTGCAGAGAGTGCGGCACCCCAGGCCTGTTCCCGGCAGACCTGCCATTCCCGCAGCCGCTCTTCTGCATTTTTGAAGGGTTCTAAAATCCGAACCGATTTCAGGCAGTCTAACCGGAAGCTGTGGAACCTTCTGCGGATGTCGCCGTAGAGCGCCAAGTACCGCCTTCCGGTCTGTACGCTCACCAGAATGGCAACAGGCAGTCCGGTGACAACGGTCTCCGCGCCGCTCCGATTGCTGAAATTGGTGATCTCTACTTTTTTGCGCTGTTGAATTGCCTCGGTGAGAGAGAGTAGAACGGTGTCCTCAAGGGTATGCACCAAAAAATGGTGTTTGAAGAGTAGCCGGGCGTTTTGTAGTTTTGCACGATTTCCAAGGTAGCTCCCCACTACGGAAAAAGGCGCGCACTCCCCGAAGAAGGCGAGAAAATCCCGTGCATCCTCTGCGTGGGGAAAGAGTGTGGAAAAAGAAACATCGGACTTTTGATAGACGACGCTTTTCCCCTGGCGTTCTGCACGAAGCAACCCGGCATCGGTATACTCCCGCAGCTTGCCGCGCACGGTCTGGATGTCGAAGAATTCTCCGTAGCGCAAGGAGATTTCGTCGGCAGCCTGTCCGGCAGTTAAAGGTTGCGCATCCTCCAACAGGTCGAGCAAAAAGAAGTGCAACAGGATGTCGTTGTCGGTAAAGCTCTTGGATTGATAGGCACGGTAGAGGGGATTCTGCAGGATCTTTGCAGCATCCACAGAGAGAAAGACCCGTTTTCCACCCCTTCCGTACTCCCAGCGGACATAGTCGCCCAGATAGGATTCGATACGTCGCCGCTCGTTGTCATAGGTGCGTGCACTTTTCTTTGAGAAGTCAGCGCGCGTCTTATAGCCATATACAAAAAAATCCCGCATATAATCCCGCAGCTTGTCAAAGTTCTTGATCAATTCCGAAAACGCCACTGGCAGAGCCTCCTTTTTGCACAGAATGGTTTCATTATAGTGCCACTGGAAAAAGTGCGCAACTTTTTTTAGATGATGTTGGAAGAACGATCTGATAGGATGGAGGCACGGTTAAGAACGCCGCGAACAGCAGAGAGGCATTGGATGTCGCCGGTTCAAATCCGGCCCATGCGCCGCATGGTAGCTCAGCTGGTAGAGCATCAAACAACGCGACGTGTTCCGTCAAAAGGTGCGTACTGCAAAGATGGTTCCGAAATGACCGGGAACAGACCAATCCCGGCGCACCTTGCACGGCTGAAAGGTACATACAGCAATTTTTATTGGTGACGCAGCCGACCTGTTCGGATGCAAGCCGGTTCAAATCCGGCGATGGCGCTTTTTAAGCAGCCTGCACCTTGGGCCGAATAAAAAAGCACGAACAGCAATGTTTTACACTGTCACTGTAAATAATCGTGCTTTGAGAAGGAGCGGCGTCAACCGCAGAGAATATGGGACGAACGAGGGGTAGAACCCTCTTCGTAAAAAAACGGCGCCGCGAACGAAATTCAGCAATTTTAAAGATAGGAGGGATTTTCTATGCTGAATCTGCTCAAAAGAGAAGCCAACCATACCCGCACCGAGAACGGTGCGCTCACCTACGCCACAACGATGAACGATTGCCTTGATCTGTTTTCGACCATCGGTGCGCTGCGTCAGGCGGATGAGGACGAGATTATCAAACGGTTTTCCCGAGCCTATGCGGAAAATCCCGTTTTTGCCATGAAAATCGCCTTTTTTGCACGAGATGTGCGCGGCGGCCTGGGAGAGCGCCGGGTCTTTCGCACGATCCTGCGCTATCTTGCGGAAAACGAACAGGGCCCCGTCCTGCGCAATCTGCAATATATCCCGAAATACGGCCGGTTCGATGACCTGCTTACCCTGCTGGGTACGCCCTGTGAAAATGCGATGGTCGCCATGACGGCTAAACAGCTCAAAGCGGACGTCCTCGCGGCGGAAAGCGGGACGGAACAGCTCTCCCTGCTGGCGAAGTGGCTGCCCTCTGTCAACGCTTCCAGCGCTGAAACAGTGGCGCATGCAAAGAAGATGGCGCGTGCGCTTCAACTGAGCGACGCGCAATACCGCAAGCTGCTTTCCGGGCTGCGTGCTAAAATTGCCATTTTGGAGAACCATCTGCGGGAGCGGGATTACAGCTTTGACTACGAAAAGCAACCCTCCCGGGCGATGTTCAAATACCGCAGAGCGTTTCTCCGAAACGATGAGGAACGCTATCGTGCTTACATACAACGGGTACAAAAGGGAGAGGCTACTTTACATACGGGCACCTTGTATCCCTATGATGTGATCGGCCCCTGCTTGCAAGGTCCGATGCCTGGCCAGAAAGAGCGTGTGGCCATAGATGCCACCTGGAACGCACTTCCCGATTACACGACCGGCGAAAACGCACTGGCTGTTGTGGATGGTTCCGGCTCCATGTACAGTACCGGTGTTTCTCCCAGCCCGGCCGCGGTGGCGCTGTCCTTGGGCATCTATTTTGCTGAACGCAATCAGGGTGCATTCCAAAATCATTTTATCACGTTTTCAGAGCGTCCCCAGTTGGTGGAGATCAAAGGCCGCGACATCTGTGAGCGTGTGCGCTACTGTGAGCGTTTCAACGAGGTGGCGAACACCAATATCGAAGCAGTATTTGAATTGCTGCTGCACACGGCGGTTAAAAACCGCCTGAAGCAGTCCGACCTCCCCACAGCGCTCTATATCATCTCTGACATGGAGTTCGATTGCTGTACCCGGGGCGCGAAGCTAACCAATTTTGAAAACGCCAAACAACGTTTCCAGAAATATGGTTATCAGCTTCCCCGTGTGGTTTTCTGGAACGTGGCATCTCGGAATTTACAACAGCCGGTGACCATGAACGAACAAGGCGTGGCGCTGGTAAGCGGCTGCACTCCGCGCCTGTTTGAGATGGCGGTCTCTGGAGCGTTTTCCCCCTATTGCTATATGCTGGAGGTTTTGGAAAGCGAACGCTATGCCCAAATAGGCGCGTAGACGGCTGCTTTTATCATCAGAAGGACGGCGCGCCGTCTTTCATCGAATCTATATGGCCAGGAAAGAGGAGGTGACTTCTATGCTTGAAGTCAAGGGGAAATACAACACTGCGAAGATCTTTACGGATATGGTGGATGAGGCTTCGGTTGCACAGGTAATGCAGCTTTGCAATCAGGAATTTACCGCAGGAAGCCGCATCCGGCTGATGCCGGACGTCCACGCCGGCGCGGGCTGCACAGTGGGCACCACTATGACCATCACCGACAAGGTAGTGCCAAATCTCGTCGGGGTCGATATTGGCTGCGGTATGGAGACGGTATGCCTTGCGGAAAAAACGTTGGATTTACAGGCACTGGACCGCCTGATCGGGGCGCGCATTCCATCCGGGTTCGCCATCCGGGAGAAAATTCATCCCTATGTCGCGAAAGTGGATCTGCGGCAGCTCTTTTGCTATCGAAAGATCAATATCCTGCGCGCTGAAAAAAGCATTGGGACGCTCGGGGGAGGGAATCACTTCATTGAAGTCGACCGGGACGATGCGGGGAACCTCTATCTGGTGGTGCACTCGGGCAGCCGCCATTTGGGGCTGGAGGTGGCGAAGCATTATCAACAGGCGGGCTATGAAGCGCTCAATCAGAGCAGTCCGGACGATATACAGGCACTGATCGATTCTTTGAAAGCACAGGGCAAGGAACGTCAGATCGAGAGCGCGGTCAAGAAGATGAAAAACACCAAACGGACGGCCATTCCAAAGGAACTTTGTTATGTGGAAGGGGAACTGTTCCGGCAGTACATGCACGATATGCGGATCGTCCAGCAGTTTGCCATGCTAAACAGGCAGGCAATGGTGGACGAACTGGTGCGGGGATTGCAGTTGCATGTTATGGAACGGTTTACTACCATCCACAACTATATCGATACCGAAGCGATGATTTTACGCAAAGGCGCCGTATCCGCCAAGGCAGGAGAACGGCTGCTGATCCCGATCAACATGCGGGATGGAAGTCTGATCTGCGTCGGAAAGGGAAATCCGGACTGGAACGCATCCGCGCCGCATGGCGCAGGCCGCCTGATGAGCCGTTCCAAGGCCAAGCAGTCTTTTACTGTTGAGGAGTTCCAAAAAGAAATGACGGGGATTTATACCACCTCAGTGGGGAGTTCCACGTTGGACGAGTGCCCCATGGCCTACAAAAGTATGGAGGACATTGTCGATCATATCGGGCCAACGGTGGAAGTTGAAAGAATCGTCAAACCGGTTTATAATTTTAAAGCAGGGGAGGAGTAGAGATGCGCGAGCAAATTCTCAAGAGGCTCCGGAACATTGAAGAGCGCGAGCGGGTGACCATTCTGCACGCCGTGGAATCCGGCAGCAGGGCGTGGGGCTTTGCATCGCCGGATAGCGACTACGACGTGCGTTTTCTTTATGTCCGTCCCGCGGCGTGGTATCTGCAGCTGGAGAAAACCAGGGATGTACTGGGAGAGCCGGTGGACGAGGTTTGGGATGTCAATGGTTGGGATTTACAGAAGGTGTTGCGGCTGATGCACGGCTCCAATCCCACCTTATTGGAATGGCTCCACTCGCCGGTTGTCTACCGCACTACGCCGCTTGCGGAGGAGTTGCGCGTTTTAGGTGCGAGTTGTTATCGAAAGCGCGCCGGTCTGAACCACTATATCAGCATGGCGAAAAACAATTGGGAAACCCACTTGCGGGGCGAAACGGTGCAGGCAAAGAAATATCTGTATGTGTTGCGGCCGGTGCTGGCCTGCCGCTGGATTCTTTCCCACGGTTCTCCTCCGCCCGTCCTGTTTGATACGCTGGCCGAAAGCCAGCTCGCCCCAGAACTGCGCCCGGTTGTAGCACATCTGTTGGAGAAAAAGCGCGTTTTGCCGGAGGGTGGGAAAATTGAACATATTACGTTGCTAGATCAATATCTAAAAGAGGGTATGGAAGAGATCGCGGAACAAATCCGGGAACTGCCCCGGGAAGCGGAACCGGATTGGAAACCGCTGGACAGACTGTTTCAAAAAGTTCTTGCAGGGGGTGAATCGGTATGGTGTTAGCGCTGCTGACGCTGCGGCTGCATATGCCGTGGGTGCACAGTCTAAAAGAGAAGCGGATGGAACGCCAAAGCCTGTTGGCAAGGCTGCGCAACCAGTTCAATATCTCCGCTGCGGAGACGGACGAGCAGGATACGCACCCAATCCTTGTGATCAGCACAGTCGGCATCGCCGCTGATTCCCGCCAGGCGGACAGCATCCTTGATCACATTCTGGATTTTGTGGAGGCGAATACCGAGGCGGAGATTCTTTCAGCAGAGCGGGAACTGTTATGAAAG
>DBFXIC010000028.1:0-3601 GCA_048455095.1 Anaeromassilibacillus sp. | reverse complement strand
CCAGTACAGAGAACGGTAACAGCTCCCATCACGACGACGGGGAGCCAGACATTACCGACCGGCAGGCCAAGGGAAGTCTCTTTCATCAGTTGAATCCCCTGGGTCATGGGGAGAACGCGGATGATTTTCTGCATCATTTCGGGCATGACTTCAAACGGTAATGTCGCGCCGGAGAAAATCAGCATGGGGAAATAGAGCACACAGGCGATCACACTCGCGGTCTTTTCATTTTTCGCTATGCCGCCCACCATCATTCCAATACTCAAGGTGGACACCATCGTGAGAAGCCAACTGCCCAAAAACGCCAGCGGGGAGCCGTGAATGGTAACATTCCAAAACAGCTTTGCCACAGGGAACAGGGTCAGCATGGAGACAGCGGCGTAAATCACATAAATCATGAACTCCACAGCCAGTAGCATAACGGGACTAACCGGGGTCACTTGAAAGCGTTTCAGGATCTTGCGCTCCCGGTATTCCGCCACCACCAGGGGCAGACCCATCAAGCCCCCCGCACAGATGGAGATGGTGCAGAGCGCACCAAAGGATTGATCTAAAAAGGTGTATACCGCGCCATCAGCGGCGGGTTTTGTGCCGTAGAGAAAACCGAGGATGACCAAGACCACCAGCGGCATGATGACCGCGAAAATCACCATGTTCATATTTCGGATGTTGAGCTTCAATTCATTTTTCAGGAGCGTTCCAAAGGTTCTCATTCGTCCATTCCCTCCTCGCCGGAAAGCGCCAGATAGGCATCCTCAAATTTTTCACAGCCGCATTGTTCTTTTGCCTGAGCTACCGTCCCGTAAAAAACAGCCCTGCCTTTTTTGAGAATACAGATTTCATCGCACAGGGCCTCAACCTCGTCCATAAAGTGTGAGGTCAGAAAAATGGTCAGCCCCTTGTTTTTCAGTTCCTCAAGTATTTTCCAGACATCCCGCCGCGCTTTTGCGTCAAGCCCGGTTGTCAGCTCATCAAGAAAGACAAGCTGGGGATTAGGGATCAGCGCGAGAACAATAAATAGCCGTTGGCGTTCCCCGCCGGATAAGCTCTTGACCGCGCGGTTCATCTTGTCCCCAATGCCAAACTGATCACACAGCGATTTCCAGTCAGCAGGGCTTTTGTAGAGGCAAGCTGTTTCCTCGCACAGTTCCGAAACCTTGATTTCCGGCTGATAATCTCCCTCTTGAAATTGAACGCCGACCTCCTGGAACAAGTTGCGCCGGTCTTTTTTGGGATCGCGGCCAAGGACGGAAATGATGCCGCCGTCGGCCTTTTTCGTCCCTAAAATACATTCGATGGTCGTACTCTTTCCCGCGCCGTTTGCCCCCAGCAAACCGAAAACCGAATTTTGCCGGACGCATAGGTTTAGGTTGTCCAACGCAAGCTGATTGCCGTATGACTTCGACAACCGCTCAATTTTGAGTGCTTCCTGCATACGCATACCCTCCTTTTCGTGATGACAAAAGAATACCACCAACGAAAACATTGGTGGTAAGATGGAGGGTTTATGAATATTGTTTTTTCATTTTCTGCAACATTTCCATCAAAACGATGGCGTTTTTCTCCGCCGTAGATAGGGAGAGGATCAACTGGTCACAAGCCGAAATAATATCGTCGGACGGTCTTGGCGTGTTGAGTACAGCCTTAATATCCACGTTGGGATTTTGGGATAGCTGCTGGAGCATCCGTAAAATGGCCTCCAGCGAGTAATTGGCACAGCGCAGGGCGCGAATGATTTTCAGCCGTTTAATGTCGTCGTCTGTATAGATGCGATAGCCGTTTTCTTTCCGCTTGACCGCCAGCAAGCCGTTCATTTCCCAATTCCGCAGGGCGTCCATTGAAACGCCTAAATACTCAGATACTTCTTTCCGCTTCATAGAGGCCCTGTTCTCTTGGGTTTCGCCGGATATGATTTGTTTTACAATGCGGATCGCATCCTCCGCATTATCACGCTCTTGGCGCAGCCCACTTAAATATGCCTGCGTAAGGGCAAGGGCCTCGTCAAACTTCCCCGCCGCCGACAGCTTGACCATCTGAAATATTTTCTTTCGCAGGCCGCTTTGCAGGATTTCAATTTGAAAGGCGGTACGGGCAAGCCGGATTTGGTCAATGTGAAAATCCGTAAAGACCCGATACCCATTCGATTTCCGCTCCGGCCTTGGAATAATGCCCCATTCTTCATACAGGCGCACTGTGTTTGGGTGTATTCCAATCACAGCGGCGACCTGCGAAGTTTTGTATGTGTTCACAGCAAACCACCTCCAATCTTGCTTTAGTATATCTCATTTCAAAAGGCTGGTGTTATAGTGGAGGGTTTCTATTATAGGTGATCAGCATTTTGAATGCAAGGATGTAAACAAGAAATAAAATACTACCTATTCATAAAACTGTATTTCGTTCTCATAACCTCACCCGAAACGTACAATAATATAGGGTGATATGAAAATGTACCAATATGACAAACGGCTTGACTTCCATGCCCTGGGCCGGGAGATTAAGCGCAAGAGAGAGGCCAAAGGCTGGACGCAGGAGTATCTGGCCCAGCTTGTGGATCGCACCCCGCGCTCCATTATGTATATTGAAAACCGGGGCCAGCATCCCAGTCTCAACACCTTTTATCAGCTCGTCACCCTGTTGGATATTTCCGTGGATCAATTCTTTTTCCCGGACAAGCTAAACGGCGAAAGCACCTGCCGCAAGCATATAGATGTCCTGCTCAATTCCATGGACGAAAAGGAACTGACGATTTTGGAAGCCACAGCGGAGGGGCTGAAAAAGGCCCGTGGAACGGAGGAAGCGTAGAAAACGCGGCCTCCGTTTTTTCGTGGGCTTTTTGGGGCGCGCACTAACGGCAAGCAAGGCAAGTGTATAGACACTTGCCATTTTCGCCCCGCGAAAATGCTTGTTGGGGTGCCCCCAAACCCGCTGGACTTCTGGCCAGTGTGGCCATAAGTCCGGGCGCGTTGCGCCCCCCCTGTCTGCGGCCCCGTCGCTATCGCTCCTGGGCCTTATTCTCCCGCCCGTCCGTCAGGCCGAGCAGGTGATCCACGTTGCCCTTGACGGCCACCAATTCCCGCATCTGCCGCTGGGCCTCCCGGTATTCCGTGTAGAGGGCCTTTTTCTTTTCGGCCAGCTCCCGACGGGACTTTTTGAGCGCGTCCATCTTGGGGAGCTTGGCCCCGCCCAGGATGTCACCCATAGAAGCCTTGGCCGCCCGGTAGGTGGCAAGCTCGGCCTCGTGCTGGGCCAGGTACTTCTTGGAATACTTGGCGGCTTTGTAGCCGTCGAACACGGGCCGGGTCTTGGCGTAGTCCACCACGGCGGCCATCAGGTCGGCGGTTTTAGAGAGCTGGGCCTCGGTGGATTGCAGCTCCCCGGCCAGCGCGTGAAAGTGATCCACCGCCGCTGTGGTCTGCGCCGTCAGCGCGTCATAGTCGGTCAGCCCATGCTCCAGAAGAAACTGGAGGGCGGCGGCCATCTGTTTGAGGTTGTAAACCTTGGCCCACCGCTCATACCCCGGCCCCTTGCCCTGGCGCATCCGCTCCTGGATGTCGATAATGAGATCGACGCGCCGGGGAGCCGGGCGGGGGTGCTCCTTGGG
>DBFXIC010000027.1:0-3894 GCA_048455095.1 Anaeromassilibacillus sp. | reverse complement strand
GTATTATCTATACATATGAATGAGATGTGAATCGGGGGAATTAGCCTTCGGCACGCTTTTCAGAATTTTTATTAAAGTGAGGTTGAGTTTATGAAGTCAGCGAACAAGATCTTATCTGTGCTGTTAGCCTGCTCGATGATGGCGACGTCATTTGCAGGGACAACGGCGGCCGCAGCAAGCGGCAAAAAGCCGGAAGAGGGAGCTGTCATGGGGAAAACCCAGGGGTCGTATTCCTCTCCTTCCGTGGATCGTTCCTACATGCTGCACGCGGCGCCGTCCTCCAAGAGATTGGCACGCAGCGCGGCAGAGGACCTGCCCGCAGCCTATAATGCGGTAGAGAGCGGTACCGTGACGTCTGCAGTGCGCAATCAGGGCGGTTGGGGAACCTGCTGGTCCTTCAGTGCGACCGGCGCGATGGCTTCTAACCTCTTTGATGAACTGGGCGAGGACGCGCCGGTGTTCTCCCCCATCCACATGGCATACTTCTCCTTCCATGGCAGAGCCAACCCAGACGACCCGGCGGACGGCACGGAGGGCGATACCTATCGCCCGTTTGAGTACAGGGAATCCGACGCAGATAAAAACTACGCGGAATACTCCTACGGCGGCAACACCTACATCGCCACCTCTACCTTTACCAGAGGTGTTGGTCCGGTCCTTGAGGAGACCCTCCCGTACCCCGATCCGTTCTATACCACTGACAGAAGCCCGTATTTGGATCTGGACCCGGACATCCAGTTCAATCAGCTCTACCGCCTGGACAACACCAATTATCTGCCCACCCGCGACGCCGACGGGAATCTGGACGGCACTGCGGTCAAGAAAGCGCTGCTCGAGGGCGGCAGCCTGGGCATTTCCTACAACTCCACAGGCTATGGCTATAAGGAGTACAACGGCAAACAGATCAAGACTCAGTTCGGCGGCATGAATTTCAGCGACTGCGGCCATGCGGTGCAGATCGTTGGATGGGACGACAACGTTCCCAAGGAGCTGTTCTATACCAGCGACCGTTACGGCACGCCGGAACACGACGGCGCCTGGATCATCCGCAACAGCTGGGGCAGGGACGCTTACGACGGCCTGTTCTATATGTCTTATGACGAAGGCTCCATCACCGAAGTGATCCAGTATGGATTGAACAAGACTCCAGTTGAAGAGGAATCTTACGATCATCTGTATCAGTACGACGGCACTGGCTGGAGCATGTCCGCGGGTGCGGAAGAGAAAGACGCTCCCGTCTCCATGGCAAACGTCTTTACTGCGACCAGCGACGAAACCCTGAAGGCGATCTCCTTCTATACCACCGATGCGAACGCGGAGTACTCCATTCAGGTGTACACGCAGCTTCCAGAATATCCCACTTCCCCGGTCGGCGCGGCAAAGGCTTATAAGGAGCCCATCACCGGCACGGAAGCTTATCCGGGTTATCACACCATCTATCTGGATGAAGATCAGTGGGTCAATCTCTCCGAAGGGGAGAAGTATTCCATCGTTGTCACGCTCGAGAACCCGCTCGGCAGAGCATTCCCGATTGCGACCGAAATGAACGGCAACTTTGATAACGTCCGCTGTGTCGCCAATATCGGCGCACGCGAGAGCTTTATCAATATTGACGGTAGTAAATGGCTTGACGTGAAGAAGGTCGGCTCCAATTACACCGCACATGTCAAGAGAGTGGACGGCACCTCCTCTGCACAGGATCTGCAGGACAAGCCCGGCACCAGCGGCGTCAACATCGAGGTCGCAGGCGACTTCGACGGCGACATGTGGGGCGCGCTCGGCAATGTCTGCCTGAAGGCATTCACCACCGAGGGAAATGACGAAGGCGCCATCACACCGGTTGCGGCAAACACCCTGATGGTCACCTATACCCCGGCGGTCACTTTGAAGGTCGACGGCTATGCAGACGCGATCATCCATGCGGCCGGCGCATACATGGGCACTGTGGAGCCCGGCGATGACGTCACCCTGTCCTTTGCCCCGGCAATTCCCGGCAGAGAGATTGCAGGCGTTTCTGTCAACGGCACAGCCGACGAAAACTTTGAGAAGAATCTTTATACCTATGTCTCCACCATGGGCGATGAAAATCAGAAGCTCGACTTTGATTTCATCATCGTCAACAAGCTTGTCCTGAATACCACCCTGCAGATCGCGAAGGAACTGCAGAAGGGCGATGAGTACGCGGCGGCGATGCCGACAGTCAAGGCGCTGTTCGACAAAGCGGTTGCAAACGCCCAGGCGGTTTCCGAAAGTGGGACCGCAAATCAGGAGACGATTGACAACGCCTGGAGCGTGCTGCTGGATGTCATCCAGAGCTTGCAGTTCAAGAACGGCAATATGGCTGGTCTCAAGGCGCTGATCGAAACCTACAAGAACCTCGATCCGACCAGATATACCACGGATTCCTGGAACGCGCTGATGGATGTAGCAGCAAAGGCACAGGCGATGGTCGATGCGCAGGATTCCCTGCAGGAGGACATTGACGCGATGGCCAATGCGCTCGTCGAAGCGATGAACAATTTGGTGCGCGGCACCGAATTGGACGGCCTGAAGAATCTGATCGCCGTAGCAAAGACCTATGACGAAAACGAGTATATCCAGAATGCAAAATGGGACGCATTTGTCGAAATTTTGGCCAAGGCGGAAGCGTTGGTCAAAGAGGACAACCCGGCCCAGTCAGACGTGGAAACCATGACCAGCAGACTGGCTGTCGCAATGGCTGAAATCCGTCTGGTCCCGGACAAGAGCAAGCTGGAAGATTTGATTAAAAAGACCGAAGGCAGCAGCGATGCAAAGGTTCTGGATATCAGAGCTCGCGCGATCGAGATGCTCGCAGATCCGATGGCGACGCAGGCCGATGTGGACGCGCTTGTCAAGGAATATGAGACCGTAACCAAGGAAGACGCCAACAGCTCCGGCAATGGCTCCAGTGGACATAAGGGCGGCTCCGGAAAGACTCCTTCTGCGGGCGCAGGCACGGCGACAGCAGTTGTCACCCCGGCTACCCCGGCGGTTGTTGCAGCGGCCAAGTCCGTGATTTCCGATACAACGGCTCCGTTCACCCTGAAGGTCGGCAATGCGTATTGCTTCAAGATGACGGTTGTCAACGGCAGCACAGCGGTTCCGAGCTTTACGGTCGGCAACGGCAGCGTGCTCAAGACCCAGTACGTGGCAAAGATCGGCAACGATTATTATTTCCGTGTCTACGCAGTTGGCGCTCCGGGCGCATCCACCGGCGTCTATACCCAGATGCCCGGCGAGGCCCCGGTTCTGCAGTGCGTGGTCAACGTGGGATAATCTTTGACCGGTAAAGACGGAAGATATTATCTAAAAATTAAAAACAGGCCTCCGAATATTTCGGAGGCCTGCTCTTTTATAATTTAGACAGAAATTGCCCACTCTCCCGTTGAAATAAAAAATTTCAAATCTGTGGACGGATCTTTCATGATAATAGATGTAAGGCTGCAAAAGAATTCCCTCAAAAGCCACAAACCGGCCTTCTATGTCCTGATATACAGGCAAAACACAATGCCATATGCCAACACGGCATACAGCTGACAGGGATATCTTATCAGGTTAGGGATGGAAATAGAAAGAAGGGGGCCTGCCCCGGCTGTTTTGAGTTCAGAAAAAAGACCGGGCTTCTTTTCATTTTGCTGGAAGATTATGCTTTGTCTGGAGAATATGCGATAATATCGGAAACGTCACATTCCAAAATAAAGCAGAGGGTATCCACAGTCTTAAGCGTAATATTTTCGCCGTGTTTCATACGATATAGCGTATAAGCAGAAAAACCGTGCTTATAAATTAGTTGGTATTCCGTGAAACCTTTGCGCTTTAGAGTCTCATAAAAGGGATCATATTTAATCATAAAATGCACCTCTGCTTACGCTC
>DBFXIC010000026.1:0-5021 GCA_048455095.1 Anaeromassilibacillus sp. | reverse complement strand
GCATGTACGACTTGGAGGGAAATCTGCTCAGCAAGGATGCAGACGACCAGGGCATCTATTGGGATGACAGCGGCGTACGCGGCGTCAAAAAGGTCGAGGGCACGAAGAATGCTGGCGGTATCTTTGGCTTCGGCTCCGGCGACCACGGCCGCAGAAGCAACCTCAACCGTTACGGAAGCGATTTTACAGAGTTTTCCATGAGCCATGGACGCGTCATCGCACCGTTCTTTATGAGCACGGTCGGCTATGGCGTATTCCTCAACACGATTGAAAAGGATACCAAGTTCTTTAAGAACGGCGGCGGTTTCCAGACAAAGGGCTATCTGGATTATTACTTCATGTATGGACCGGATTTCAAGACGATTTTGAATGAGTATGCGGAAATCACAGGCCGGATGGAACTCTATGGCAAGTGGGCGCACGGTTTCATGCTTTCCAAGTACGGCAATGACAACGCCACGCAGAAGGAATTCCTCGAATGGATTCATCGTTTGCGTGACGAAGGCTATCCGACGGACTGCTATGTGTTCGACTACGGTTGGCGCGGCGATGTGGCGGATAATGGTAATCCACAGCATGGTGCGGGCGAAAAATGGGGCAAGCAGATGTGGAGCAACGATAAGAACAAGTTCCCGGATATCGACGCCATGTTTAAAGAGGCCGACGAGCTGGGCTTCCATGTTGGCTTGCATAACAACGCCGGTACGCCCGAGGCATCCGGCGGCAAGGAGCTCTACAAGCCCGAGTATGAAGAGAAGTGGGTCAAGTCCTACATGGACAGCGTGATTACGACCGGCTATGGCGACTGGTTCTGGCCGGATGAATTCGATGTGCTGGGCTCCAACACGGCCCCGACCTTCTCCTCTAAGGGCGCCTATGAGGCATGGCAGGCGTATACGGAAGAATCCCGCCCGATGTTTGTGACGCGCGGCAGCTATGCGGGCCAGCATTTTGCAACCGCATGGTCGGGCGATATCAATCCCACCAGCGCAGAGCTGGACAACCAGATCGGCTTTAGTATCGATACCGGACTGATTGGTTACTGGGCATCTTCCCATGATCTTGGCGGATTTATGAGCCGCCCGAGCAATGAACTCTATACCCGCTGGGTATCCGAGTTCGGCGCGTGGAACGGCATCATGCGTACCCACGGCCACAATGGCCGCGAGCCCTGGTCCTTCGATCAGACGGCGCAGGACGTTTTGAAGCAGAATCTTCAGATCCGCTATTCCCTGTATCCCTATGTCTATTCGCTGGCATGGCAGGGCTACAGCCAGGGCACTCCGATCATGCGCGCCATGCTGCTGGAGGACGACAGCCAGTATAACCCGGCTGCATGGAACCTCAATAAGCAGTACTACTATGGCGACTGGTTCTTGGTGGCGCCGGCTTCTGCGACTGCCGATACCACGGTAAGCGTGTGGCTCCCGCCGCACACCACCTGGTATGATTACTATACCGGCGAGCGCTATGAGGGCGGCGAAATCGGCAAGACCATCCGCGTGGCGGCAGCGCTGGAAGAGATTCCGGTGTTTGTCAAGGCGGGTACAATCGTTCCGATGGGCCCGGATGTAAACTATGCGGACGAAAAACCGCTCGACCCGCTGACGCTGGATATCTATCCGCGCGGGACGACCTCCTTTACTCTGTATGAGGATGACGGCGAGAGCCGCAGATATATCACAGAGGACGCATACAGCACCACAACCTTTGAAAGCGTACAGAATGGCAAGGATATTTCCTTTAAGATCAACGCACGCAAAGACCACAATCCGGATGTCTATACGCCGGATGCGCGGTCCTATAACCTGAAGTTCAACCATATCGCGGAAATCAACGGTGTGACCGTCAACGGCACATCCATTGAGGCTGCGGCTTCTCTCGAAGCGTACAACGCGGCGGAGCAAGCCTATTGGCTGGACGACGTGAACAACGTTGTCTATGTTCGTACGCCGGACACCGGCATGGAGATCAATGTCGTACTCGCTTCCGGCGGTATTGTCGAGCCCGAACTGGGTGACGAGGACGAAGGAAATCCGCCGCCGCGTATTTCCGACGGCGAGCGCTTTGAATTGGAAGAGGCTGAAATGCTTCCCGTAGCCAACGGCCAGGTGAAACCCGACAATGAGTGGAAGGGTTATACCGGCAGCGGCTTTGCTAAGGGCTTTAAGGTTGTCGGCGATGCTGTACAGTTCAAAGTGAACGTGGAGAACGCTGGCACGTATGATCTGGTGATCCGCGTCAACAACGGCAAAAAGAACAGCCCGCAGTACGATAGCACACCGCGCACCGGCGGTTTGTATATCCAGGACCAGAAGGCCGCAGATCTCGCCTTTGCAGTGACGGATGTCTGGGGCAATACCGTGGACGGCGTGAAGCAGGGCGTCTGGGTGGATTACACCTACCGTGTACAGCTGGCAGCGGGTATCAATACCATTAAGATTCGCGCTGAGGGCAGCAATGCGGGCAACTACAACCTCGACTCCATGACCTTTAACCGCGTGGATACTTCCGTCAATGCGTTTGGAAGAATCGAAGCAGAGGAAGCGGCGCAAACAGAAGGTGCGATTACAGCTGTTGAAGACAATGCAGCTTCCGGTGGAAGCAAACTGACCGTTACGGAGAACGGCGCGTGGGCGCAGTTCAATGAGGTCCGCGGTACGGGTAGAAGCGGCGTCTCCATGCGCGTCAAGAGCACCACGGGCGGTAGCATCATCGTTTATGAAAATGGCGTAGGCGACAAGATTTTGACAACGCTGACACTTCCGTCCGATGGACAGTGGCATACCATTACAGCGGTTTCCAAGGACACGGACGCCGCGACCAGCAATATTTTCCTGTCCTTTGTTGGGGAAGAGTCCTTCAACTGTGATGTGGACTGGTTCCACTTCACCACAGACCGCAAGACGATCGACGCTTACAGCCAGATTGAAGCGGAGACAGCGAATCAGCGCCACGGCATCGACACCACCACCAAGACCATCGGTGGAAAGAAAGTGACGCTGCTGAATCACATTGAGAATGGCGATTGGGCTAAATTTGCAGACATCAACTTCGGAAACGGCGGCATCAGTGGGTTTGAGATCCGCGTAGCAGCCGGCCTGCAGGGAGGCGCAGTGGAAGTACGCCTCGACTCCGAAAGCGGGATCAAGGTTGCGGAAGCCGAGATTCTCAATACCGGGAACTGGGATACACTCAAGGTGTATTCCGGCGCATGCAAGAATGTTAAGGGCATTCACGACGTTTATCTGAAGTTTGTTAATGCTACCACAACAAGTTCTATCTGCGATGCGGACTGGTTCCGCTTTACACGCGACGTAGCGACAGTCGCCACCCAGGTGACCGGTGGTTCCGCTACAGTGACGGTCGATGCACCGGACCCGGTTGAGGCGGGCAATCTTGTCACCGTGCAGATTTCTGGCATTGAGGTGGGCAAGAAATTTGTCTCCATTTCCGCAAAGGACGCAGAGGGCAAAGAAGTTGCGCTGACAGAAGTGACTGCGGGTGAGACGTACACCTTTACCATGCCGGACAGCAAGCGGGTAGATGTAACGGTAGTCCTTGAGCAGGGCGAAAATATCATCAATCCCGGCAGCGTTTTCGAACTGGAAAACGCACGTGGCGATACCAACAGCGCCAACGGCGATGGCAGCGGCAAGGTCCGCGTCGATACCGAGTGGGCGGGCTTCACCGGTACCGGCTATGTGGCGGGCTGGAAAGCAGTCGGACATTATGTCGAATTTGATGTGAATATCCAGCAGGAGGGTATTTATGACCTGGTCCTGCATGCAGGAAACGGAAAGAAAAATGGAGCACAGTACGACAATACCCCGCGTACCGGTGCGTTGTATCTCGACGGCGACAAAGTTGCAGACTTCGGATTGGAAGTACATAATAGTTGGGGTGACTGGTTCGAGTATGCGATTCAGGATATCGAGCTGACGGAAGGCAAGCACACCATTAAGATTCGTTCCGAGGGTTCTGCAAACTCTGGTAACTTCAATCTGGACTCCTTGCGTTTCGATCGCGTAGGCGATCTAACCCCGGCAGAACCACACCTTCTGACCGCGCAGTGGAGCGGGAACGCTTCCATGGAAGTCAGCGGCAATGCGGATGAGATCATCTCCACCAATGCGATCTACGGCGCAAAGGTGCTGGCAGGAGAAAAACTGACCTTTACCTTTACCCCTGTAAACGGTGCATTCTCCAGTGCAAAGCTCAACGGCGAGGATATCCCGTTTGAGTCCGATGGCTGCACCTATACTCTGACCATGCCGAACGAGAACACCACCCTGCGCTTTGCCTTCACGAATGTGAACAAGGGCATCCTGGAAGTTGTCTTGAACGAGGCATTGGCAGTCCCGCAGGAGACCATCGACAAGCTGGTCCCGAGCGTCAAGAAGCAGTTTACGGATGCATTGACCAACGCACAGACCGTCTACGATGACGAAGCGGCCACGCAGAAGGAAGTCGACAAGGCCTGGAACGACCTGATGGATGCGATGCACCTGTTGGCGTTCGAAGGCGGGAACAAGGAAGTCCTGGGACCGGCGATCAACACAGCGGAAGAATTGCTGAAGAACGCAGAAAACTTTACGCCGGACAGCGCGAAAGCACTCGAGGAAGCATTGGAAGCGGCGAAGGAAGTCTACGGACAGGATGAACCGCTGAAGGTGGACGTCGACAAGGCGTTTGACGACCTGCAGAAGGCGATCGACGGGATCGTGGTCCGCGCAGACTTCTCCCTGCTGCAAAATGCAGTGGACGAGGCGGAATCTCTGGACCTGAGCAAGTATATCGAAGGCAAAGAGATGGACGCGTTTAAGAAGGTCCTGAAAGAAGCACAGGCACTGCTGGAAGATGCAAACGCAAAACAGAACGCAGTGGACGACAAGACGTTTGAACTGGTAGAGGCGATGACAGCCCTGCGGAAGATCCCGACCCGTGAAGAGATGAAAGCCCAGCTTGCAGAGATGGAGCAGGTGGACTTGAACGGCTACACGGACAGAAGTGTGGCGAAC
>DBFXIC010000025.1:0-11743 GCA_048455095.1 Anaeromassilibacillus sp. | reverse complement strand
AATCAGGGTGTCATATAGATGGATGATATGATATCAGCGGCTGTTGCATCTCTTCCGGCAATCCTGGAGGCATTTCCCTTTTCAGCATTCCCGCTGTGCAGCATTTCTCCACTTTCCAGCATACGAAATCCGTCCGACAGGGAACCGTCCACGTACATGCAGCATCCGTTAAAAAGGAGGAGGCCCTTTTCATGAAAAAAACGATTGCGCGCCTGCTGCTGCCTTTAGGCGTCCTCTGTGCCGCCATTGCGCTTCTCCTGTATCCCACGCAGGCGTCTGCCGGGGCCAAACGGGGCATCGGATATTGTGTAGATATCCTGATTCCTTCACTATTTCCTTTCATGGCGTTGTCCGTGTTTGTGGTGAAGTCCGGCCTCGCTTCTTCTTTGGGAAGAATTGCCGCCGGCCCGTGCCGGATACTCTTTGGATTGCCGGGCAGCGCAGCGGCCGCCATCGTCATGAGCATGGTCGGCGGTTATCCGGTCGGTGCGCGCGCCGTGGCGGCGCTCTGCCAAGAGGGTGAGATCACGCCGCAGGAGGCCGCCCGTATGCTCTGCTTCTGTGTCAATTCGGGGCCGGCGTTTGTGCTCAGTGTGGTGGGTGCAGGCCTTTTGCGCAGCGCCCAGGCGGGCGTTTTATTGCTTATTTCCCAGCTCTCCGCATCCCTGCTGCTCGGCATTCTGTGCAGCATTGGCGTCACACGCAGGCGCCCCCAAAAAACATCCGCCAAAAAGGGGATGGATGCAGCCCAGGCGCTGATCTGTTCCGCTTCCGACGCGGCCCGTTCCATGCTTTCAATGTGCTGTTTCGTCATCCTCTTCGCCGTGCTGCTGGATCTGCTGCGCGTGTTCGTCTCCTCCCCCGCCGCTTCCACCATGCTCTCTGTGCTGCTCGAAGTGACCGGTGGATGCAGCGACGCATCACGGCTTGGCCTTCCTCTGTGGCTGCTCTCCTTTGCCATCGGCTGGGGCGGTATTTGCGTCCATTTTCAGATTCTCTCTTCCGTCTCCAACATTCCAATCGGCATGCCCCGCTTCATGTTGTTCCGGCTTCTGCATGGCATTCTGGCGGGAGCAATCACCTTTGGGCTCTGCCTGTTGTTCCCAGAGACCGCCCCCGTCTTCGGCAACACCACTGTTCCCTTGCACGGCGTTCTGGCAGGCTCCGTGCCAGCTGCTGCGGCGATCGTCGGGCTGTGTGTTCTGTTGCTCTTCCAGTGCCGGAAAAATGGGAATGGAGCTGACAAAATCCCTGTTGTGGATCAGTGTTGATATTCAGTATCTTCTTAGATTTTTTAACACAATAGATGAAAAGACCTCCTGCACAAAAATTGTGCAGGAGGTCTTTTTAATCCGAAACATTTTTATATCGTTATTTCACTGAGCTTTCGATACACGTTCATCATGGCGTTCCTTTGTGGCAGAGATTTTCATAGATGGGATTACTTTTCTTGATCGATCAACGCGATTTCACCGTGTTTCTCCTCAAAATTCCGGACAGAATCCTTGTTGACAGAACACCCCTCGGATTCTGCAATATAGAGGAACTTCCTAAAAAGCTCACGATTCACACGCAACGTGTACCTTAACAGATCATCCATCATTCATCCACCTCTTTGATGCTTAATCATCTATTTTACTGTTAATATTGCATCACAACAAAAGTGGTGGTATTGTGGTGAATAACACGTGAACAAAATTATTAAAAAGGCGGATGATACCATGAAGTGTGAGGTTACATATTGCATCTACAATAGGGATCTGGCGCGAGAATAGTAGAATTTTTACAGGAATTCTGGTATAATCGGTAAACAACACAATTGTTACATGTGATATCGATGGGAGAGAGACAAAATGGCATGGAAAGGGATCAAAAAGTTCTTTCGGAACGATATGGAAGTCCGCTGTGAATATTGTGTGCACGGTTCCGATTTTGACGGCGCATGCGTCTGTCAGCTGGGCAAATATCTGACGCCCGAAGGGGAGTGCCGTAAGTTTTCCTACGATCCGCTGAAGCGCACGCCGCAAAACCTGCCGCCGATGCGCGAATATGACCCGGAGGATTTCAAACTATAATCCGATGCCCGGCAACCCCCGCGGTATATGGCGATGGGGACCGGGCCTTTTTATGGGCCGGGAAACTGGCAAAGTGCTTTGCACTAAAAGGAAGGGAGAATTAATATGGACAAGCCCGGCAAAGGGTTTCGCATTCGTTTTGCACAGGAGGCGGACGTCCCCGCCATCCTAAAATTCATTCAAGCGCTGGCGGACTATGAAAAGATGTCCGATCAGGTGATCGCTACCGAAGACTTGCTCAGAGAGTGGATTTTCGAAAAGAAAAAGGCTGAAGTTCTCCTTGGAGAGGAGGATGGCATCCCGGTGGGATTTGCCCTGTTTTTCCACAACTTTTCCACTTTTTTGGGGCGCGCCGGCATCTATCTGGAGGATTTGTTTGTCCTTCCGGAAAAACGCGGGAACGGCTATGGCAAGGCCCTGCTGGAACGCCTTGCGGCCCTCGCCGTCGAACGCGGCTGCGGACGGCTGGAATGGAGCTGCCTCGATTGGAATCAGCCCAGCATTGATTTTTATCGCTCGATGGGGGCGTCACCCATGAGTGAATGGACCGTATACCGCCTGACCGGAGACACGCTGCACGCAGCAGCGCAGAGGAGCGCAAACGGACGTCTCCGGCTCGTTCCGGTCGATGAAGCACATCTTGAAACATACGGCCGCATGCATGCGCTTACCTGGCGTGCCGCCTATCGCGGGCTATTGCCGGACGATTTTCTTTTTACGGAATACACGCCGGAAAAACGCACCGCCGCTTTCCGGGATTTTGGGCCCAACCGAACCAACGAGCAATTTTTCCTCGCTTACATCGATGAAACCCCCGCCGGAATGCTGGCGTACTGTCCCACAGAGGAGCCTGGCGTCGGCGACGTCAAAGCGCTGTACCTCCTGCCGGAATTCCAAAAGCAGGGCTTTGGCCGTGTAGTGATGGATTTCGCACTCAAAAATCTAAAAGAGTTCGGCTGCACCGAGGCGGTCGTCTGGGTTCTTGAGGAAAATCGGAACGCCTGCGCTTTCTATACACACTATGGTTTCTCTCCGGACGGCGGCAGAGAAGATTTAACGCTCGGCGCGCCTGTGTCCGTTGTACGTTATCGCATACAAATCGCATAGACGCATTGCATTTTCCCCAGTACGTTGGTATAATAAGGGCAAAATGGAGAAAATTGATCTACATTAGAAGGATTTCGTTTGAGCGGCAATCCTTTTGGAGGAATCTTATGCTGGAATTAAAAAATATTTCCCTGAACCTTGCCGGGAGCAAGGATATTTTAAATGATGTTTCCCTGAACGTGGACAGCGGAAAATTTGTAGTGATCACCGGGCCAAACGGCGGCGGAAAATCGACGCTTGCCAAGGTGATCGCAGGCATTTTGAAGCCCACCTCCGGACAGATATTGTTTAACGGCCAGGACATCACCGAGGCGGGGATCACCCAACGCGCACAGGCAGGTATCAGCTATGCGTTTCAGCAACCCGTGCGATTTAAGGGCATCAAGGTGCGCGACCTGATCACCCTGGCGGCGGGCAAAGAATTGACCACCGCCGGCGTATGCGAATATCTTTCCGAGGTCGGGCTCTGCGCGCGGGATTATGTGGACCGCGAGGTCAATGCCAGCCTTTCCGGCGGTGAAATCAAGCGCATTGAGATCGCCATGGTGATGGCGCGCGGCACAAAACTTTCTATCTTCGACGAGCCCGAAGCCGGCATCGACCTGTGGAGCTTCCAAAACCTGATCCAGGTATTCCGCAAGTTGCACCAGGGCATTCACGGTTCTTCCATCATCATCATCTCCCACCAGGAACGCATCATGGAAATTGCAGACGAGATCGTGGTACTCTCCGACGGAAAAATCTTGACACAGGGCTCCCGGGAAGAAGTGCTGCCGAAGCTGCTGGGCGGAACGGACACCTGTCATTTCTGCCCGAGAGAGGAGGGCATCTGATGGAAAACATTGCAAAAAAGTTGCTGGAACTGGTTGCCGACTGGAAAGGTGAACCGACAAACGCCGCCTTTAATATCCGTGAGGATACCGGGTGCGCCGGACGGCAGAACACAGAGAACGTGCGCATTGAATCCAAGGCCGATCAGCCCGGCATTGACATTATTGTAAAGAAAAATACCAAGGGCGAAAAAATTTATATCCCCGCCTTGGTCACGCACAGCGGTGTAAAAGATTTGGTGTACAACGATTTTTACATCGGTGAAAACGCTGATGTAACCATCATTGCAGGCTGCGGCGTAAATTCCGACGGCTGTGACGGTGCGGAGCACAACGGTATTCACCGTTTCTTCTTGGAAAAAAATGCGCGGGTCGTCTATCTGGAAAAGCACATCGGCATGGGTGAAGGAACGGGCGAGCGCGTTATCAATCCACAGACATACATCGAGGCGGCGGAAAACAGCTATATGGAGATGGAAACCACACAGATTAAAGGCGTGGATTCCACCAAACGTTTTTCCAAAGCCGTTTTGCAGGACGGCGCCAAGCTGGTCATCAAAGAAAAGATCATGACGCACGGCAAACAATATGCGGAGACAAGTTTTGAAGTAGACCTGAACGGTACGGATTCCAGCGCACATCTGGTTTCCCGTTCTGTGGCAAGAGACGACTCCAAGCAGCTCTTCCTTTCTAAGGTCAACGGAAATGCAAAGTGCGCCGGGCACTCCGAATGTGACGCCATCATCATGGACAACGGTTCTGTGAGCGCCATTCCAGAGATCAGTGCAAACTGTGTGGATGCCGCGTTGATTCACGAAGCGGCAATTGGCAAAATTGCCGGCGAACAGCTCATCAAGCTGATGACCTTGGGTCTGACGGAAAAAGAGGCCGAAACGCGCATTGTGGAAGGCTTCCTGGAGTAAATCGTTCGGCGTCTTCATGTTTTTAAGCGTATTGCAGGCCGAAAAAACACTAGTCAGACTGCGCCTGGGAAATGCCGATTTAGTAAGCCTTTTCATTTTTTGTACACTCAAGATACAAACAGGACAAAACAGAATTAACGCCGCTGTTCCAGGTCATTGGGAACGGCGGCGTTTTTGATTGCCCAGCCCTCTTGCGAAAAGGGGTTAAAAGGCAAAAACAACAGGCAGTTTGACCGGCTTCGTTTTTTCAACCTTCCCCTTCGGGGGATTCCCATCTCTCCCCACCAATCTTCAACATAAGGAGTCTTCCCTTACAGAACTGTTTCATTATCTCTGCAATATTTGCACAATTTTGCTCAATTGCTGTATATTTTTCATAATAACTTATTGAATGTATTTGAGATTTAGTGTAAAATAAGCCTAACAATTTATACGCTTGCGTCATCATCCGAAACGCCTGATGCAAACGAAAAGGAATGTGGTGAAGATATGAATGGAATTCAGGCGATCGTGGATCAGGAAATTGTAATCGATTGTCTCATTTCTGTGCATTACTATGAGTCCACGCAGGATTTTTCCTCCTCTGAGTCAGCGCATGATTTTTGGGAATGCATCTATGTGGATAAGGGAGAAGTGGAGATTACCATAGAATCTTCTACCTATTTGCTTCACAAGGGGGACATCATTTTTCACAAACCGATGGAGTATCACCGTTTGGCTGCCAAGGGCAATAAAATGCCGAATTTGGTCGTCATTGGCTTTAAATGCCATTCCCCTGCCATCTGCTTTTTTGAACGAAAGATTTTGCGTGTAAGCGATGCGGAAAGCCTCCTGCTCGCCACGATGATTCGTGAAGCGCGCAATGCATATTCCACACCGCTAAACAACCCATTCTCCGAACATCTGGCGCGGCGTGAAAACGCCCCTTTCGGCGCGGAACAGCTCATCCGCATCAGCATGGAAGAGATGCTGATTAATTTGATCCGAAAGGGGAACGTCGTCAATGCCAATATGAAGATTACCTCCTCCATCCGCGAAAAGGCCACACAGGATATTTTCACCAAGATTATCACCTATTTGGGGAACAACGTCCACCGCAGCCTGACGCTGGACGACGTCTGTCAGGACAATCTGATCGGTCGCTCCAACCTGCAAAAAATGTTCCGCGCCAAAACAGGCGGTGGCGTAATGGAGTACTTTTGTGGTCTGAAAATTGAAGCGGCTAAGCGGCTGATCCGGCAGGGCGGCCAAAATTTCACCGAGATTGCACATGCGCTTGGATTCTCTACCATTCACTATTTTTCACGCCGGTTTAAGGCTGTTACCGGCATGACACCGACCGAATACGCTTCCTCTGTGAAGCTCCTTGCAGAGGAAGATGATCTATCTGCAAAATCTTCTGAGCATGTCCCGGCTTGATGTTCCGGATCCATCCGCATATTCCGTCCGCCCTTTTCAAACAATAGGAGTAAATCTTCATTGTGAAAGGGCGGGCGTTTTTATGCATAAAACAGCTTCCATTTTTAACCGATTCAGTGGCTTTCAAAAGGGGGTAGAGCATTCTTGACAAATTCTCTTTGGACAAAAACAACGGATATACCTGCCCATCCCCCTTTGCGTAAACAAATTCACGCGGACGTGGCCATAATTGGCGGCGGGCTGGCCGGTGTCCTGACCGCACACTATCTGACAGAAGCGGGACTGCATCCGGTAATTTTGGAGGCGGAGCAAGTTGGAAGCGGCCAAACCAAAAACACCACCGCAAAGATTACCTCTCAGCATGGGCTGATCTATGCACGTTTGCTGGAACAGTTTGGAGAGGAACTCGCCCGGCAGTATGCGCATGCCAACCAGCAGGCGCTGTCAGCCTACCGCAGCCTAATTGCAGAATGGGACATCGACTGCGATTTTGCACTCGCTCCCGCCTATCTGTATTCTACTTTAGAGGAAGAGCCTTTGGTGCGGGAAACGCAAGCCGCCCGGAAGGTTGGAATCGATGCGGACTTCACCCGGCAAACGGAGCTTCCTTTTCCCGTGCGTGCGGCAGTCCGATTTAACGGACAGGCGCATTTTCATCCACTTCACTTCCTGCACGCCGTCGCCGCGCCTTTGGAAATCTACGAGCATACGCCGGTTCAAAAAGTCGTGGGCAATCTTGTTGTCACACCGCACGGAGAGGTTACGGCAGAGAACGTCGTGTTTGCCTGTCACTATCCGTTTTTAAATACGCCGGGTTACTATTTTATGCGGATGCATCAGGAACGCAGCTATGTATTGGCATTGGAGCATACTGCCCGCATGGAGGGCATGTATCTTGGCATCGACGAAGCCGGGCTTTCTTTCCGTCCGAGCGGAGAGTATCTGCTGCTCGGCGGAGGAAGCCATCGTTCCGGCGAAAATACCGCCGGAGGCCGGTATGACCGACTGCGCAGGCTGGCACGCGATTTTTGGCCGGATTGCCGCGAGATTGCCGCCTGGTCCGCACAGGATTGTATGACCTTGGACGGCATTCCGTATATCGGTTTGTTTTCCTTTTCCACGCCAAACTGGTATGTGGCCACCGGTTTTCAAAAGTGGGGTATGAGCACCTCTATGGTTGCAGCACAAATTTTGACCGACCAGATCATGGGCCGAAAAAATCCGGACGCGGAAGTCTTTTCGCCTCAGCGCTTTAAGGCCTCCGCATCGGCAAAAACGCTGATGGAGGAAACGGCACATGCCACCGGAGGTCTGACGCGCACCTTTTTTGATCCGCCGCGTGCAGAGTTGGATGCACTTCCACTGGGGCATGGCGGTATCGTAGAATATCACGGGCAAAAGGCCGGCGTATACAAGGATGAAACCGGGAAAATCTTTGTTGTTTCCGTCAAATGCCCACACCTCGGCTGCCAGCTGGAGTGGAATCCCGATGAAAAGAGTTGGGACTGCCCCTGCCACGGCTCCCGTTTTGACTACAAGGGTAATTTACTGGACAATCCGGCACAGGAGGACCTATCCCATGCATGAAAATCATCTTATCCATGAAAAATCGCCCTATTTGTTGCAGCATGCACACAATCCTGTGGACTGGTATCCATGGGGAGTTGAAGCATTTGACCGTGCACAAAGAGAACATCTCCCCATCTTTTTGAGCATCGGCTATTCCACCTGTCACTGGTGCCATGTGATGGAGCGTGAATCCTTTGAGGACGAAGAGGTGGCCGGACTGTTAAACCGGCACTTTGTTTCCATCAAGGTAGACCGCGAAGAGCGCCCAGACATCGATGCAATCTACATGGCTGTCTGCCAGTCGCTCACCGGCTCGGGCGGCTGGCCGCTCACCATTGTAATGACGCCCGATCAAAAGCCTTTTTTCGCCGGGACATACCTTCCAAAACATGCGCGGTATGGATCGCCCGGCTTGATGGAGCTTTTGCGCAACATTGCTCATCTGTGGCGTGGCAATCCGGAACAACTTTTGCAGGCAGGGGACGAAATCGCCGCCCAGCTCCAAGAACAGGCAGCTCGGCATAGCGCGCCCACAGAACCGAGCTTCTCTCTGGCGGATCGAGCGATTCGTCAGCTCCGCAACCGATTTGATCCAAAATACGGAGGCTTTGGGGAGGCACCCAAATTCCCCACCCCACACAATCTGCTGTTTCTGCTCGAATATGCCGCGCGGACAGGCGACCACGAAGCCCGCTCCATGGCGGAAGAGACGTTGGCCCATCTCTATCGCGGTGGCATCTTCGACCACGTGGGCGGCGGCTGTTCGCGCTACGCCACCGACCGCCGGTGGCTCGTCCCGCATTTTGAAAAGATGCTGTATGACAATGCGCTGCTCGCCTATACTGCGTTGGAAGCCTATCAAATATCCAACCAAACGCTGTATCGCGCCATAGCAGAGCAAACGCTCCGCTATATGCTGCGGGAGCTGGCAAATCCGGACGGAGGTTTTTACTGTGGGCAGGACGCGGACAGCGGCGGCGAAGAAGGCGCTTATTATGTGCTGACGCCGCAGGAGGTGGAGCATGTGCTCGGCTCTGAGAACAGCGCTGCCTTCTGCGCATTTTACGGGATTACAAAGAACGGCCATTTTGAGGGAAAAAGCATTCCAAATCTGCTCGACCACCCGCTTTTTACGGAACCGCCCGCTTCATTTGCGCCGCTCTGCAAAGCGCTGTACCGCTATCGCCGTTCCCGCGTGGAGCTGCACTGTGACGACAAAATTTTAACCTCTTGGAATGCTTTGGCCATTGCGGCATTTGCAAAGGCCGCTGCGGTCCTCGGGGACGACGTCTATTTAGAGGCGGCACAGCAGACGCGCCGATTTCTCCAGTCCCACCTTCGCGCGCCGAACGGCCGCCTGATGGTTCGCTGGCGGGATGGGGAGGCCGCCCATGCAGGTCAGCTCGATGACTACGCATTTTACACATGGGCACTTTTGGAATTGTACCGGGCTTCCTTTGATCTCTCTTGCTTAAGTGAAGCGATAGAAATCGCGGGGATCATGGTACAGCTCTTTTTCGACTGTGAGCAGGGCGGCTTTTACCTCTACGCCTCAGATGCCGAACAACTGATTGCGCGTCCAAAGGAACTCTACGACGGCGCTCTGCCCTCTGGGAACTCCGTGGCGGCGCTGGCCTTAGTGCGTCTGGCCGCTTTGACGGGCGAACCGACCTGGCAGGAACGGGCGGAGCTACAGCTTCGTTTCCTCTCTGGAAATATTGCGGACTACCCTGCCGCACACTGCTTTGCCCTTTTGGCGCTAGAAGAAGCGCTCCATCCGCCAAAGGATCTAATCTGTACGCTCTCCGGAGCCATGCCGCCAAACCTGCGGCATGTTTTACAGGGGCTTCCCCTGAACGCGCTGATAAAAACCGCGGAAAACGCAGACACGCTTGCAAAAATCGCCCCGTTCACTTCCAATTATCCCATACCGGCATCCGGAGAAGCCTATTATCTATGCCAAAACGGCGCATGTGCCGCCCCGGTTGACAATTTGGAAGCGCTTCGAGATTTGCTTTAGAACCGCCGATTTTATTACAAACGTCCTTACCAGGTAAATTTTTCAAATATGCGGCAGACTACTCGATTTTCCCTTTATTCATAAAGAGGGGGCTCCGGACAACGCCGGGGCCCGTAACCTAGTTTTTAAGTTTTAAAAGATGCAGCGTGATGGTGTAAACTGTCACGCTGCTTTTCTCTTGCGTTCTACAACCTCGTGGGAGTTGGTAAGCTTGCCCACGAAGGTGTTGTAGTAGATGTCCACCTGCTGCCTGCGGTGGCCGCTGGACTTGTCCGGCGCATGGACCACGATCTTTTCAATCAGGTGCCACAGCATCCCCGGCGTCAGCTCCTCAGAGTCGGCGTACTTCTTGACCGCTTTCAAAAAGCTGATGATGTTCACCGTCTCCTGAATAGCCGTCAGGAGCTGCGGCACCTCGGTTTTCAAGGTGTGCTGCTCCTCCTCGTAGCCATCCGAAAGGATTTTGAAACGCTCGTTGGAGAGCTTGCCAGTGATGTTGTCCTTGATGATGACCCGCTTGACCTCTCCAGTCTCAATGTCAACGATCATACACTTGAAGTCGGGTCGCTCGAAAGACAACCCGCTCCCAGCCGATCTCCTTCAGTTTGCGCCCCACCAGCATGGGCGGAACAGCGACCTGATGCACCAGTGACATACTCTCCCGCAGAAACGCTTCGACAGAGTCCTGATATACGAATTCCTTAAATACCTCCCGGAGCTCGGCCCGGCTGTCCTTGTCCACGCCCACGGCAAACGCCTTCCACCCCAGGGTGACGGTGTCTCCGGGGACGAACACGAATTCCCGGCCATCCTTTTCAAACACGCCGGTGGTCAGGCCCTGGCCCCATTTGGAGAAAACATACAGCTCCCGGAAGGCCATCCCATGGCGGTCCGCCAGTTCCTGCATCAGCGCCAGCTTTTCGGTGATTTTCAGCGTTTCAAACTAAGGGCGAAACAAAACACCTCTCATGGCTTGCCCCCTGCACCGCCATTTTCCATCACGCACATAGTCGATCAATGCGGCATCCTCCTCCGGTTCTCCCATAAAGCGGAGCTGTGGGATTACTTTCCCATCACACCAGCCCAGCAGCAAGGTAACCTCCTCATAAATGATATCTGTATGTTGAAGTCCCGCATCTTTGAGCAGTCCTGTCAGCAAGTCATAGACCTCTTGACGGGACAGGCCGTGGTCGCGGCAGGTGGAAAGGGCCGTGTAAAAAGCATCTACCGCCTGCGTCTGCTGTGATGAAAGAGGTGTGCCATTGCAGCGGACACATACCTGGTCCATCCGTTGGGCGGCCGTCCGCAACATCATTTCCTGGTGTGCAAGAGTCTCCGTCCGATTTTTGGCCTAGTTCGATATTTGGATCCCTATGGGAAGCCTCCTTCTGATCAAAGCGGCTCCACTTCCACGTCGCAAGCCTCCAGCACTGGCATCACCGCCTCCGGGCGGGAGGACATGAGGGTGATACGCCTGAGGTTCGGGAATTGCCGCACTTCCTCCTCGGTGACGGCGTCCAGGTCGAAATACTCGTCCGCCCCGTCCCAGAAGGGCCAGATCTGCCCGTAAACCGCACAGCCGCCGTCCATGTCCAGCTCTGTGACCTCCGGGGCCAGGTGGGCGGGGATAGGCAGCCGCTCAAACCACCGGATGACCTCGGGGATGGGCTCGTAGCCCTCCTGCTCGATGTCGATCTTGCGGCGGGCATATTCCTTGGCAAACTTCCAGACGTCGAACTTGGGCTCCAGCAGGCCCTTTTCGTACATCAGGACCTCAATCACCGCCAGCTTGAAGTTGAA
>DBFXIC010000024.1:0-4395 GCA_048455095.1 Anaeromassilibacillus sp. | reverse complement strand
GTATGATCCATATCAGGCCGCTTTTTTATTGTGTTTAGTGGCAGAATCCCCTGAGACACGGCGCATCAAAAAATGGATGGCAGTATTTTTTATTGCGGAGGGAATAGAAACGGAAAGTGGAAAGAAAATCTGAATAAAGGGTTGACATTCCAGACGATCTGCATATAATAATATATGAACAATAGCTCATATGAAAGAATGTGAAAACATGACGGATCAAAACGGCGTGGAGCGCTGTGAGTTTATCCATGCACACGAGGACATCGTGAAGAAGGTCACGCAGGATATGCCGGATGAGGAAATCCTGTACGATCTGGCGGAACTTTTCAAAATTTTTGGGGATTCCACCCGCATCAAAATCTTATACGTGTTATTTGAATCGGAGATGTGTGTCTGCGACATCGCACAGCTGCTGAATATGACGCAGTCCGCGATCTCCCACCAGCTGCGTGCCCTAAAACAGAGCAAGCTGGTCAAATACCGCCGTGAGGGCAAAACCGTATTCTATTCCCTGGCGGACGGCCATGTCCGCACAATCATTGACCAGGGCATGGAGCATGTTGCAGAGTAACAAATTTGAAGGAGGCCGTACTCATGAAAAAACGTTATCAGCTCGTCGATCTGGATTGCGCAAACTGCGCCCGGAAGATGGAAGATGCAATCAAAAAAATTGACGGCGTCAACGATGCCAGCGTCAGTTTCCTGACGCAGAAGATGATGATCGACGCAGATGAAGGCCGTTTTGACGCAATCATGCAGGAGGTTGTCAAGGTCTGCAAACGTGTGGAGCCCGACTGCGTCATTAAGCTTTAAGCGTTTCCTCGAACCGGCTTTTAAAATAAGAAGGGGAATTTCTGGACACAGAAAAAATACGGCGATTTTTCCTGGATAGAGATAGAGACCATTTGGTCTGTTTTGCGACGCGGCAGCGGGACGCAAGACAGATGGCGAGGGATTCCAGACATCGTTTTCAATTTACAGGAGGAGGGATTTCCATGAGCAAAAAGCAGAAGAAGACCCTCATTCGCATTATCATCAGCGCAATCCTTCTGGTTGCCGCGGCCCTGGCCCCCGTGGAAGGGATCATCAAGTTGGTTTTGTTCCTGATCCCCTATGCCGTAATCGGTTGGGATGTCTTGTGGAAGGCCATACGGAACATTGCGCATGGTCAAGTGTTTGACGAAAACTTTTTGATGGCATTGGCCACGGTGGGCGCCTTTGTCATTGGGGAATATCCGGAGGGCGTCGCCGTCATGCTGTTCTATCAGGTGGGCGAGCTGTTCCAGAGCTATGCGGTGGGACGCTCCCGCCAGTCGATCGCGGCGTTGATGGACATCCGTCCGGATTATGCCAACATCGAACAGGATGGCAAGCTGGTGCAGGTGGATCCGGAGGACGTAGCGGTTGGGGATACGATCGTCATCAAGGCGGGCGAAAAAATCCCGTTGGACGGCGTTGTGCTGGATGGCGTCTCGGCTGTGGATACCGCAGCGCTCACCGGGGAATCTCTGCCGCGGGACGTGAAACCCGGCGACGGCGTTGTCAGTGGATGCATCAACCGGAGCGGCCTGCTGAAAGTGCGCGTGACAAAGGTGTTTGGGGAGTCCACTGTGGCGAAAATCCTTGATCTAGTGGAGAATTCCAGCAGCAAAAAGGCCCCGGCGGAGAACTTCATCACGCGCTTTGCCCGCTATTATACGCCGGTCGTGGTCATCGGCGCGGTGCTGCTGGCGGCATTGCCGCCGCTGCTCTTCGGCGGCGATTGGAGCGACTGGCTCCAGCGCGCGCTGATCTTTCTGGTGATTTCGTGCCCGTGTGCACTGGTGATTTCGATTCCCTTGAGCTTTTTCGGTGGGATCGGCGGCGCCTCAAAACAGGGCATTCTGGTCAAAGGCAGCAACTATTTGGAAGCGCTGGCGAAGACAGAGATTGTCGTATTTGACAAGACCGGTACGCTGACAAAAGGAACCTTCCAGGTAACTGCGGTGCATCCGGATCAGATCGGCGAGGAGGAATTGCTGGAATTGGCCGCGCTGGCGGAGAGCTATTCCGAGCATCCGATCTCGCGCTCCCTCCGGGACGCTTACCAGAAACCGATCGATTCGTCCCACGTGACGGACGTGGAGGAAATTTCCGGCCATGGCGTGCGTGCAAAGGTGGACGGCCGCGAGGTCCATGCGGGAAACGGCAAATGGATGGATCAGGCCGGCGCACAATGGCGCAATTGCCATCGGATGGGCACCGTGGTGCATGTTGCGGTGGACGGCGCGTATGCTGGGCATATCGTCATTTCGGATGAAGTGAAACCCGATGCGGCCAAGGCGATCCGTGCGCTGAAGCAAAACGGCGTGAAAAAGGCCGTTATGCTCACCGGAGACGCAAAGGCGGTGGGCGAGGCCGTGGCAAAGGAGCTCGGCATCGACGAGGTGCACACGGAACTCCTGCCCGGCGACAAGGTTGACCAGGTGGAACGTCTGTTGAGAGAGGCGGACGGGAAGGGGAAGCTGGCCTTTGTGGGGGATGGTATCAACGACGCGCCTGTGCTGTCCCGCGCGGACATCGGCATTGCGATGGGCGGGCTCGGTTCCGATGCGGCGATTGAGGCGGCGGATGTGGTGCTCATGGATGACCAGCCCTCCAAGCTGGCCACGGCCATGCGGATTTCCCGCAGGACGCTGCGCATTGTGCGTCAGAATATCGTATTCGCGCTGGGGATTAAACTGCTGTTCCTGATTTTGGGCGCGTTCGGCCTGGCCAATATGTGGGAGGCCGTGTTTGCGGACGTCGGCGTTTCCGTGCTGGCCATCCTGAACGCCTCGCGGGCGCTGCGGGATAAGGGCGAATAATCAAAAAAAGACGCTTTTTACAGCCTTAAAAGCCGTAGGAAGCGTCTTTTTTATGGGATAAAATAGATGAAAATTTTGATTGGAATTCATATGTTGGTTTTCACCGGAAGCCGAAAAATCCTTAGAAAGAGGGGATTCTTCCCTGTGGTCTAAAAGCAGGAGGCTTTTCCAGGAATTGTTTCTATCAGATACGATGGAGGCCGCCGGTGAATGCAGCTTAGGCCCAAACGGGGGTGCCCGCCCTAAAGTCCATGCATCAGCCAGTCCAGTGCCCTCTGAAAGCGCCCGGGAATTCCGTTGAAATGTCCGCCCGGATTCCATTCCAATATACAGGGGACGCCGCTGGCCGCCAGTCCTTGATATACCGCACGGGTACAGTCGCCCACGCGCGCCATGCGGGGATTACGCGCCTTTTCCTCGGAAAGCCCCAGCGAAAGATAGATTCGTCGCACCGCCGGGTGTGGCCTTTGCGATGCAAAGTACGCCTGCGCGCCATCGTACCACAGGGAGCCGGAGAGACAGCCGATGCGCCCGAACGCCCCGCACTGCGTACTGCTCCAAAGGGCATGCAGGCCGCCGAGCGAATAGCCCACCAGTGCGGTGTCCGCGCTTTCCCGGGAGACGGGCAAAGCCTTTTGTGCGGCGGGCAAGAGTTCGTGCGTCAGGAAATGCAGGTAGGTTTCACCGCCGCCGGAGAACGGGGGCGATTTTTTAGAGAGCGGCGGCGCTTCCCAGGGGGTATATTCACGGTCGCGGTTCACGGGCGGCACGGCCAGAAAGACAAAGCCATTCGGTCGGTGCCCTGCAAAGATCGCGTCGAATTCCGACGCGGGCATGTCGCCGTCGTTGGAGAGCACCAAGGGGAATCTGTTTTTTGGCACGGGTCCCTCGGGCAAAAACAGTGGGCACACACGGCCCGCCAGCTCGATGGTCTGCAATGCGGTTCGCCTCCTGCGGCGTCAATCCAATTGGACGCCGTACAATTTTGTCACGGCCTGAAGGCCGTCCTCGATCTCCTGCCGCGAGTAGTCGTGTGCTTCCAGATAGGCGTCGTCGTATTCGTTTAGGCGGGAATAAAATGCCAGGGCAAGCTCCAGCATCCGCAGGCGGGAAGGGTCGAGCGCTTCATACAGGCGATTTTCCGCCTCGTTGATCCGGCCCTCGTCGACCATACGGAACAGTTCCAGATAGAGCAGATCGGAATCCGAGAGTTTTTCCTTCTCCACAATTTCATAATCCGGCTTGTCCTTGCCGAACAGGAGGCGCGCCAGTACAATGCCGATCATTTCGATCTGGCGAAGAATCCAATCCTGCTGAAACATGCGCATCCCTCCCTTAGAACCTGTCTTGTATCTGGGAATATCCGTGCTTTTGCAGGATTTTGATGCAATTTTGTGCGCGCGTCTCCTGGCTGACGCCAAACGCAAAAGCATGCAAAAATGACGGGCGTGAAAAGATACATAACAAGTTCTTTGGGCCCATCATAGCACAAACCGCAGCTGGCGGCAAGATTTTTCAATCTATTTGTATAAATAAATATAGATAATAC
>DBFXIC010000023.1:0-9222 GCA_048455095.1 Anaeromassilibacillus sp. | reverse complement strand
GTACGACCCGGTTCCCCGGGGCGCCTGTTCCGCTCCTCCCGCCCGCAAAAGGGTACACTTCCCCCTGGGCTTGTGCGGTTTGAATTTTTTGCCCGGCTCTGGCCCGGGCCTTGTTTTATCTATCTGAACGCCGCCCGGTGCACTCTGGCGGCGGTATGTATCCGGCATTCTCCTAAAGATAAAGCCCGGCATCGCTGCCGGGCTTCCCACTTACTTTTTTTACCTCAATTTCTGTATCTTCCATATCCTGTTGTTAAATAGAAATTGCCCAACCAGCGAACTGATCGGGCAATTTTTTGGCTCCCCTTGTTGGACTCGAACCAACGACCCTGCGGTTAACAGCCGCATGCTCTACCGACTGAGCTAAAGAGGATCATATATTTTTCCACTTCACGAGAAGGAAGAAAATCAATCCTTACCTTTTCGTTGGTGTGAAAACCGATTTTGTGTTTTTACAGTGAATTCGCGGCGAAAAACAAAAAATAAGTTTGGATATCTACGGAAAACGGGCTTTTAGGAATTATTCCTAAAAAGCCCGTTTTTCCTTGATTTCATGCGACAAAATCGATTGACATCTTTTTCATCACACATACTTGTATGACTGTTACGAAACAGATACCCACTCCGAAATGAGTACTCCGGATCAGAACGAATCCGTTTCCGTTTTTGCGTTGAAATTTTTGGTTCTTGTTTTTTGAGGCCGATCCTGTTTCATGCCGCTCAGAACAGATTTCCATTCTCCCGCAGCGTGGCCCGCAGGGCGTCCACATCCACGTCGCGCAGCTCAATTCCCTTATCGACGCTCATTGCCGCGGCCGTACCGGCCGCTTCACCCACAGCGATACACGGTCCCATCACCCGCGCCGAGGCAAACACCTGTGTGTCCACGCTGATCGTGCGCCCGCTCAACAGCAGGCCGTTCAGGCTTTCGGGCACAAGGCAGCCGTAGGGGATTCCAAATGGCTCTGCCACCGGAGTGAGGTCAATGTGATCTTTCACGCCGCTGTGAATATCAATATTGTATGCTGACTGAGCGACGGCCTCCCTCTTTGTCTCCGGCGCATACATCGTCTCGTGCGTCAAGCGCTTTACGCCGACAAAGTGCCTTGTTTCTCGCACGCCCAGAGTGGGTGAGATACCGGCCAGCTGGGCCTGCTCAAAGCCGGGCAGATATTTGTTCATGAACGCCATCAGCTCTCGGACCTGCAAATAGCCTTCCTCCAGCCCTTTTGACAGTTGATACGGGTCGGAAGCGTCGATCTCAATGATGCGCGACGTGTTGATGGCCAGCATTCCGTCCACAGGGGTGGTGATGTGGATAAACTGGTTGCGCGGGACATGAAAATCGCCTTTCGCCTTCGCTTTTTTGATCAGTTCATCCATCCCGATGAAGCAGTGGCCTCTGCTTGCACGAAAAAACGTCGGGTCGTACCCTTTTGCATAATCCTCCTTGATTCCAAAATTCTCCGGACTCTGCTCAGCAAAATTTAAAAATTTTTCCAAATTATAATTTGTTACCGTAAACATCAGTGTGCACGGCTGCATAATTCCCGTGCCATCCTGGCCCGACATATACCGTGCTCCCGCCATATATGCCAGATCGCCGTCGCCGGTGCCGTCGATGTACACCTTCGCCTCGATGAGCGTTCGGGTGCACTTGCCGTATACCTCGGCGCACACCACGCGCCCATTCTCTATCGTCGCATCCAGCAGTTCACTGTTGAATAGAACCTCCACGCCTGCCTCGCGGCACATCTCCACTGCCACGATCTTGAACCAATCCGGCGAAATAGGGGTGATCGAGTTGTGTACCGGGCATGGGTAATGACCAATCGCGCCTCCGTATCCCGTCAGTCGGTCGATCAGCTCCTGCGCGATTCCGCCCAGTGCCTTACGGCCCTGCCGGTCCAGATATCCCAGAATCCCCAGCCCGGACGCCGCCGTTCCACCCAGAAAGCTGTTTCGCTCCACCAAAATCGTTTTTTTCCCCATTCGCGCAGCGCGTATCGCAGCCGGAAGGCCGCCCGGCCCGCCGCCGATCACCGCCACATCACAGGTTTTTGTCTGAACTTTTTTCATTTAGACACCGTCTTTCTCTGTATTGAGTTCAAATTCGCCGAAACAAGTGTTCCTTCTTTGGCGAAAACACGCTTCGGTTATAAAGATGCTACAGCGAGCCCACAGGGAATTCTGCGCGTCCCGCGCAGGCCCGCCGCAATGTCAGGGCAGCAGACGGATTTTCTTATTGCTCGATACGGAGAGGCCGCGCAACAAAAGTTTGGTTGGTGCAGCCTCGCCCTGTGCCCCACGACGGTGGCCGGACGCTCTTAAGAGCCGGACGCTGGGCTCTTCCATACACTACTTCTTAGCGGCAGCGCGATTCAGCATTGTTGGAAGCGCCCCATTTGGGTTGTGAGCCTGCCTGCCGCATTGGAAAAAGCAGTGATGTTCCCCCTCTCTTCCTCGGGTACAGCGCGTAACAAGGCTGTGTCCCGGCCCCTCAGCCGCCAGAGTAGGGCACCCAAAAATCGTCGCCCGCGCCGCCCGTGGTGTCTACGGCATGCACGCGCACGCCATAGGTACCCATCAGGCCGCTGTTGACACCCGCTCAGCAGTAGTATGCGTCTTTGGGCGTCACCAGCACCGGTGTCGTGGCGTGACGCGTCAGTGCAGCGATACCGTCCTCCAGCCTTTTACAGCCGGTGAGCAGTTCCATCTCTTCTTCAGAAACGTTCATGTCTGCCAACCGCAGGGCCTCCAGCATCTCCTTTTTAGCGTGCTGCGGGTATCCCAAAGCAGCGGGCAGTAGTTTTGAGCGTAGCTGATATGAGCGCGCCCGCTTTTTTCGCGCTCAGAGCCGCATACGGCGCGGCACTGCGATTGGGCTTGTCGGTAAGAGGCACTCATGCTGTACAATATGAAATATGCCCGCGCGTTGGAGGAAAGGCTTCTCTCCTCCGGAAGTGATCGTTTCTTCTAATTACCTATAAAAAGCAGCCGCGTTTCGGAAATGTCCCGAAAGGATCTGTTTTTTCACTTAAGAATATTGCACCTCCACCGGACGATGCAGACGAGCCGATTCGTGTATCGCTCCAATGGCAAAACAAACATCCGCCGCCTCCTGCAGCGTACTGTTGAAGGGGCGGGATTCAAGAAGACCCTGTGCGAAACAGCACAGATTGTCCACGGCGAAACCGGCTACGCGGTCGTTGATCTCCGGGCGGGCAATGCAGCTGGGTGTCTCCATGCGCTGCGGCGAGTATACGCGCAGCAAATCACTGTCAGAACCGTTGATCTTCACCATTCCCCGCCTACACAGCACCGTGCACTTCATATCGATCAGTGCTGGGCTACCGTCGGGCACGATCCAGCCGTTCTCCATTTGAGCGATCGTTCCGTTTTCCATCTCGATGGAAGTCTGGTACAAATCCACTGCGGGAACGCCCATCGAATCCAGCACGCCCCGGGTGCTCATTGCGTAGACTTTTCTCGGGCGGGAACCGCTTAAAAAACAAAGCAGGTCCAGCGAATGCACGCCCACAAACCACAAGATGGAGGATTCTTTGGCCCACGAGAGCATCTCCGTGGCTACGCTGCAGGCATCGTTCATGCGCATATACAGGCTGCGCACCTCCCCCAGTTCTCCGCCGGCGATTCGCTGGCGTGCCAGGGCAAAAGGCGGATTTACCCGGTTGTGCAGATCACACATCACGCGCACGCCGTTCTGCTTCGCCGCCTGTACAATGGCGTTCACGTCCTCACGGCTGGTCGCAAGCGGCTTTTCTACCAAAACATGCTTTCCCGCACGGGCAGCATCCACCGCCACCTGTCTGTGCAGATGATCCGGCGTCGCCACTGACACTGCTTCGCAGGAGCACTGCGCCAGAAGCGCGCGGTGATCGGTGTACCAGGGTACGCCGTATTGTGCGCCCAAGGCGGCAGCCCGCGCTGCGTCCCGGTCGCACACGGCAGCCAGCCGGGTGTACGGCAGTTCACTCCACACCCGTGCGTGAAAAGAGCCGAAAGTGCCCAAGCCCACCACTGCACATCTCAGATACTCCATCCTACACCTCGTACAGGCCCGATACTTCCACAGGGACGCGTGCTCGGGCAGATTCCATAATAGCCAAAATGGTCAGCGAGGTGTTGGCCGCGTCGTACAAGGTGAGCGGGAAATCTTTTCCGGTGTACAATCCATCCACAAAGCCTCGAATGCTTTCAAAGGCAAAGCCCTTGGGCTGGCCGAAGATATGATTCTGCACAATAACATCGGGCACCTCTACTTTTTCATCCGTATATTTCTGTATCAGGTTGTGGTTGGAGGCATCGATGGCGATCATCCCCTTCGTGCCCAGCAGATTGCACTTGATGTCGTTGACACACGGGTTTGCATTGGGGGTAATCCATCCATTTTCCATGTGGGCGATAGCACCGTTTTTGAATTCCAGCGTAGTGAGATATTCGTCCACAGTGTCCACCCCCAGTCCCTTCAGGACGCCGGAACGGCTGACACAGTAAACTCGCTCCACCTCGGAGCCAAATATCCACCGCAGGGTGTCGAGGCTGTGGCTTCCCAAAAACCATAAAATTGAAGACTGAGCCGCCCAAGGCAGCAGATCAGTAGCCACCCATTTGATGTCGTTCAAACGGAAGTAGCCGCTGTACAACTCGCCCAGTTCGCCTGCGCGCACCGCTGTATAAGCTGCGTTGAAGGGCGGCGACCATCGATTGTGGAAGTCTACCATGACGCGTACGCCATTTTCCTCAATAGCGTTCACCATACGCTGCACATCCTCCCGCGTGGTGGCAAGCGGCTTTTCAATAAGCACCGCCTTTTTTGCTCTGGCGCATGCAATGGTCATCTCTGCGTGGAGATAATCCGGCGTGACGATCGCCACCGCATCGCAGCCGCTTTTTTCCAGCATTTCATGATAATCCTGATACACTTGGGGAATGCCGAGCTCCTGCGCTACGGCCTGCGCCTTGGACAGATTTGCGTCACAGATGGCCACCGTTTCGGCAAACGGATGCGCATTGTAAATTTGAGCATGATTTTTGCCCCATGTGCCCGCACCGATAATGGCCATTTTCACATTGGAACTTATCATAGTACGATACTCCTTCTTTCTTTAAAAACAGTTTTCTGCCGCTTTGTCCCGCTAAATCATCTTACAGCAGCAGGCCCGTGGTACGGCGCACCTGCTCTGCCGTTACCATACCCGGTACGCCGCCCTGCCGCACCGCCAATGCCGCACAGGCTCCGGCCGCCTCGCCTGTGGCCAATGCAGAGCCAAGTTCCCCGTGTTCTGCCGCCAGAGCTCCGCACACCAGCAGCCCCGCCGGCTGCGGCACATTCAAATGTGAAACGCCAAAATACAGCGGCCTTCCGTCCCGCCCTGCAGTAACTGCCGCGGCCTGCTCCGGCCCGCATACGCTTTTTCCCGCGCAGCGCACCACCGGCGCACCACAAAGCTGCAGTTGCGGTGAAACACTCGATAGACGCACAGCGGAAAGCTCTGATCGGGCGCACAGGCTGCGCAACAATTCCAGCGCCTTTGTATGCGCCTGCACAGCAGCCCTCGTGCGTGAAGCAGGGTCTGAAGGGTCCACCTTGCAGGCAAGCGGTAGCTGTACCAAAAAACGGTTGGGTTCCACACAGGCATAGACGGTACAGACTGGCCCTCCCTCCGTCAGAGGCCCCTCGTAGCGGGCGCCGGGGCGTGCTTTGGCAAAGCCCGGCTCCGCACCGCTTTTTTTTCGGTGCCAGAGCTCGGCAGCTTCCAACCCAGTGAGAGTCAGAGCCGCGCAGGCTTCCAGGGGCGGGTCCTGTTCCAGCGCCCCTGCGCTGCGCGCCAGATCGCCCGCACCCGTGGCGTCTATCGCAACAGGGGCCTCGACCTCCAACAGCGTATCCTTTCCCACCGCGGTGAGACCGCGCACCGCACCGCCGCAAAGGCGCACCTCATAGGCCTCGCTGTACAGCAGAACGTCTACGCCGCTCTCCCGGCACAAGCGGTGGAACGCCAGTTTCACCGTCTCACCGTTCACCGGGATCTCCGGTCCATCCAGCGGGCCCGCCGTGCCGCCCAAGTCCGTAAGGATGCATAGAAATTCGTCCAACAGCGGCGTGTGCTGCGGCGCCACCCCGCGCAAAGGCATGCCCAGAGCCGCCGCACCGCCCAGAAAGCCTGTCCTCTCCAACAGCAGCACCCGCGCGCCGGTTCGGGCGGCCGCCACGGCGGCAAACACACCGGATGCGCCTCCCCCTGCGCAGACTACGTCATATCGCAGATTTTTCAACGTTTTCATGACTTGCCACCTCCTGTGGTATCGTCAATACGGCTCCGTTCTCCTTCAGCAGCGCACGCAGATTCTCCACCGGCACCTGTGCCGGAGTGCAATTGAGCCGTACACACAGCGCCGCCGCCAGGCCCGCGGCCTCCCCTAGCGCCATGCAGGTGCCCATAACCCGGCTGGAACCATAGGCCACCCGGTCGGCACAAATCAGCCGCCCTGTGAACAGCACCCCGTCCATTTGTCCGGGCACCATACAGCCGTAGGGGATTCCGTATCCACGCTCCACAATGTATAGTTCACTGCCTTCATCCCGGCCGTGATGGATGTCCACGTTATACCCGCAGAGCGCAATCGTATCTCTTGGAATTGCCCCTGCGCGCACATCCTTTTCCTGCAGACAGCGACGGCCCAAAAAGCGCCTTGTCTCCCGCACGCCCAGCACCGGTGCAATAAAGGAGAGTGCGCACTGTTCATAGCCTGGTATGTATTTGGGCATGAACTGGAGCAATTCCTCCACTTGGCGGCAGGCCTCGCCGGTGCCCCGGCTGAGCTGCCAAAGGTCCGTGCCGTCGAAATCTGTCAGGCGAGTGTTGTTGATGATGGTCGTATCGTCGTTGGGATGCGTGATGATCGAAAAGCGGTCGCGCGGAACATCCACATAGTCTCCGTTGGCGCGTGCGCGGCGAATTAGTGCGTCCAGCCCCAGCAGGTTATATCCCTGCACCGTTCGAAAAAACGCTGCGTCTACATTCATCTCATATCCCTGCGGTGTTTCCACTTCGGAGGGATAGCGCTCCACATATTCCAGCAGTTTTTCTTTCTTCACCCCCGACACGGCGAAGATCAAAGAGGCGGGCTGTAACTCGCCGTCGGGGCCTCCCTTCTCAAAGGGAATACCGATGCTCTCGCACAGGTCGCCGTCACCGGTGGCATCGATAAACACCTGTGCCTCCACCTCAAACCGCTTGGCACGGCCCTGCACATACACACGGCGCAGCCGGTGCCCGTATACCTTGCCCGCCACAAACGTGCAGCCCAGCAGCATCTGCACGCCAACCTCGCCGCACATTTCAAACAGCAACAGCCGCACCAGCGCAGCGTTTACCGGCGTAAGACTGTTTAGAACGGGACATGGATTGTGCCCCAGCGTGCCGTGCATTCGGCCCAAACGGTCCACGATCTCCTGGGCGATACCGCCTATGACCGTATTGCCCGCGCGGTCTTTAAAGCCAAGAGTCCCCAGGCCCGACACAAGCACTCCGCCCAGAAAATCCTCCCGCTCCACAAGCAGCACGTGTGCGCCCTGGCGCGCCGCTGCCAGTGCCGCGACTACTCCGCTCACGCCGCCGCCCAGCACCGCTACGTCGCAGCGGACGGCCTGCGCAGTTTTCTTCTGCATACTTTTCCTCCTCAGCCCTTTACGGCTCCCTGTGTAAGTCCGGACACCATCAGCTTTCCCAGGAACGAGAACACCACCAGAATAGGCAGCACCGCAATCATGGCCGAGGCCATCAGCGCGCCCCAGTCGGTACCGAAAAAGCCGCGGAAATAATAGATTACCAACTGGATGGAACGCAATTCCGGCGAATCGATCATTACGGCAGCAGTGATAAACTCGTTCCACGCGCCGATAAACAGGAACAGTGCTGAAGATGCAATAGAGGGCAGAATCAGACGCGGAATCAACCGGCCGATAATATAAGCCCGGCTGCAGCCATCAATGAGCGCCGCGTCCTCGATTTCCAGAGGAATGGCCTCAATGCCGCCCTTCATAATCCATATCGCCATGGGCAGATTGTATGCGGTATACAGCAGAATCAGCGTATACCATTTGTTGGTAAGGCCGAGCTCCATCATGTACAAATAGTTGGGGATCAGCATAGCTGCACTGCCAATAGACAGCGGGATGCCTGCGATCACGATGTAAAACAATATTTTTTTAAATGGGAAATGATAGCGCTCAAAGCCATAGGCAGCCAGCAGGCCCAGCACCAGGCCCAGAGCAATGGTGCATGCCGAATAGAGCAGGCTGTTGCGCATACCTATATCTAACCCGTTGCGAAACACGTTGAAGTAGTGCTCCAGGCTGGGTGTGAAGTTGAAAAACTTCGGGGGATACACCAAAATTTCGCGCCGTGTTTTCAGTGACGTAACCAGCCCCCACAAAATAGGGGTAGAGTTCACCACAAGCATGATCAGCAGCAGCACGATCTCTGGCAGCGAGGCGCGCTGCCGGCTGGCCCGGGCGCGCTGCGCAAGACGCTTTTTTTCTGCAATTTTATACGTCATATTTGATCATCCTCACATACAGCACCACAAATACGATATTGACCAAAAACACCAGCACTGACAACGCCGAGGCCAGACCGAATTTGTAGTAGGTAAAACCCATGCGGTACAGCTCGAGCGAGATCACGTTGGTGGCCGTGCCCGGGCCGCCGCCCGTCAGGATGAGCGGCACCGTGTTATTGTTGAAATTGCTCATGGTGAGCACGATGGTGGACAGCAGCATGGGCGTTTTAATGAGCGGCAGCTTGATGCGCATAAGTGCCTGCCAGGTATTGGCGCCATCCACACGGGCAGCCTCCAACAACCCTTTGTCCACGCCTTTGAGCCCTGCCAAGATCATCACCATGGAATAGCCGATGGTACGCCATGCCATCACCACGATGAGCGTGACGAGCGAAGCTGTTTTATTTTCAAAAATAGCGACCGGCGCAATACCCAAACACCGTAGGAAATAGTTAAACAAACCAGTGTCTCCGTTCAAAATCCAGCGCCAGAGTTGCTGCGCGCCCAAAACCATCCGCGCCCGCAGTGCTGTGCGTGCGGCGGCGCACAGGACCTTGTTTCCCTGGGCGGCAGGCGCTGGCTGTGCGGGGCCTGCCTTGCCGCCGCGAACGCCGCAAGCAAAGCCTGATCTTC
>DBFXIC010000022.1:0-4420 GCA_048455095.1 Anaeromassilibacillus sp. | reverse complement strand
GGAATAGGGGTACTATATATAGCGGTCAGGAGGAGGACGGTATATGGAAAACAACAACATCGGCAATGCAGAGCGCGCCGGGAAAGGCGTGAGGTTTGAGCGGATCCGCCGCATCACAGGCTATCTTGTGGGGACGGTGGACCGCTGGAATGACGCGAAGAAGACTGAATTGAACGACCGCGTAAAGCACGCATAACAGAGATATGACCTTATATATATGTGTGTATAGGCAGCGCCCGTGGGGAGAGATCCTCACGGGCGCTGTTTTTCTTTTTGGAGGGATGATGCTGAAGGATATTAAAACAAAAGAACATCATGCCGGGGCAGAACTGCCCAAAACGCTTCGCCATGCTCCGAAAGAACTGGCCAGGAAAGGCTTGTTGGCCGCCAAAGAGAAGGGAAAAGAGCATCTGCTGCAGGCGGCGCAGAACGGAATGGGCGGTGCGGATCAGGCTGCTTCGGAAGAAAGTACTGGAGATCAGCTGTTGAGAAAAACAGGAGAGAGGGGCCGGGAGGTCGCCTCCAGTGGCGGGAACATGCTTTGCCGCGCGCCAGGCCGCAAGGCTGCAGCCCGGCGCGCACACCGGCTGGGGGACCAGCAGGAGCATGCTTTCAGCGGCCATGGCGGCCCGCCGGCGCGTCAGCTCAAGGAGAAAAGCCCAGGCAGGCCGCGCACACAACAGGGCGCGGCGCACGGCTCCAAGGCAGGCAAGCCTACCGTAAAGGCCGAACGCCAGCCGGTAAAGACGCCGCGGGCGATCCACGCGGTCACCCGGCAAACCGCACGCGCGGCGAAACAGGCGGCACGGCGGGCAAAGCAGGCTGCAAGAGCTGCGCAGAAAACAGCAAGGGCGGCAGGCCGGGCGCTGGCCAATACTGCCAAAGCCTGTAGTGCGGCGGCCAAAAATATTGTAGCTGCGCTGGCGGCGGGCGGCGGAATTGCGCTGTGCATCGTTCTGCTCATCTGTTTGATTGCTCTGGTGGCAGGTTCGGCGTTCGGCATTTTCTTTTCGGCCGAGCCGACCGGAAAAGGGATGACGCTGAAGCAAGCAGTGCAGACGCTGAATGAGGAATACTACCGGCAGCTCAAAGGGATTGAAGCGACAATCCCGCACGACCGGGTGGAATATATATCCACGGACGATTCGGTGTCCATCCATTGGGAGGATGTGCTGGCGGTGTTCGCTGCAGACATGGCGGCGGGCGAGCACGGCCAGCAGGTCGTAGCGCTGGATGATGCCCAGCTGGAACAGCTGCGGGCTGTTCTGGCGGATATGCACCAGATCAGCCACAGCACGCGCACGGCGGAACACGAGGAAGAGATCATCACCACGGACGAGGACGGAAACGAGGTAACGGAATGGGTGAGCGTATCGGAAACAATACTGGAGATTAAAGTGGCGCACAAAACCGCTGCGGAGATGGCGGCGGTATATGCCTTCACCTCGCGTCAGAATGAACAGCTCGCGCTGCTGTCTGATCCTCAGTATGACGTGCTTTGGATGGAACTGCTGGGTGGTTACGTCAGCGGCGGCGGGCAAATCATCGACCCGGATACCGATTGGGTGGGAACGGGTATATTTGCGTGGCCTTTACCGCAGAGTTTTACAATTACTTCAAACTTTGGGTACAGGCAGGATCCGTTCACCGGGGAATGGAGCTACCACAACGGCACAGACATCGCGGCCCCACAGGGCACGCCCATTCTTGCGGCGGCGGACGGCACTGTGATTGTCGCCAACGGCACCGACCCCTGGGGCGGCAGCTATGGATACCATGTGAAAATCGATCACGGCGGAGGAATGGAGACGTTATATGCGCACTGTTCCGTTATTGCTGTGACGGCAGGGCAGCAGGTGCAACAGGGCGAGGTGATTGGATACGTAGGCAGTACAGGTAATTCCACAGGGAATCATCTGCATTTTGAGGTGTGGGAAAATGGCCAAAGGGTTGATGTGTTAAATTTTTTTGTTGCCTAAGAGATAATATTGTTACTGGAAATAAGTATAAAAAGTGTTTTTGCAAAACACTGAAATTTATATAAGTTTTCAAGGTAAAGACCGAAAATTTTTTGTATCCACATCGGAACTTTTCATCTTGCGTTTTCGTCTTTTGTTTTTTTTGAAAGATTGCGAAAATCTCGTGGAGAAATGCCGACGTTGCGGTGAAAAACCTCACACATATAGTTAGGACTTCCGAATCCAATCATCTCAGCGATTTGTTTGATTGAGAGGCGTGTATTTAACAAAAGTTTTTTTGCGTCCTTTATGCGCAAGTTGTTTACATAACTCAATATACTTGTGCCTGTGGAGTCTTTGAAAATGTGGCTAATATAGGAAACACTACAATGGCATGCCTGTGCGACATCAGTCAATTGAATAGGTTGGGTGTAATTCCTCTCCAAAAAAACAACAGCGTGGCTAAGAGTATAGTTATGGGTGTCGTGCTCCGTTGGCACGTTTCCATAAAGAGCTACAAGTCTGAGATTTAGGAGAACAAACATATAACATAAGGGGGAAATAAGAGATCGCAATTCCTCTAATTCGTATGGAGGCTCTATAATATTTGAAACATAAGATTCTTCCAAAACATTTGGTAAAATTGCGTATTCTTTTGAGATATAGCAAATGCAGCTTTGCGATTTTTTCATGTCAAAGCAATATCCGCTCACATCGATAAATCCTAAGACCTTTTGTTCAAAATCTAAAATAGGAAAAACATATTCACCCATTCCAGCATAGCAAGTGCCAATAAAGGGACCTTTCTTGCATTTTTCAAACACTTTCGGCTGCCGCTTGATGCAATGTGCCCAAGCTTGGTCGTTTGTTTTTACGCATAAACAATAAGGGTTGCTGTTGATATTATAGGGAGAAAGCTGAGCCATATAGTTTCCCAATGGAATCGTTGCATTGTGGAATGCAACATAAAGTTTATGCTTTTGTTTTAACTGCTCAAAATAATTAATAATATCTTGTAACAATTGCTCTATCATGACAAATCCTTTGCATAATTGTTTAGATTTTGTGCTGTTTAGCGGACATACTTAATGTCGGATTTATTATAACATAAGAGAGTAGCTTGTACCAGTGTTCTTGATATGAAATACCTAAGGCAATGTTATGAAAGCCCTTGCCATTTTCATTGTGTTCGTGTATCTGTCTGCTTACATATGTCATAGCCACTTTTGTAAAATTTTGTTTTAGGTCTCTATCAAATGGTACATTTATTAAGGAAGGGAGAAAATCATGAAAAAGCAAATTCTTCAACGAGCTCTATGTTTTCTGCTTGTAGGTTGCTTTGCCGTGTCTGCTGTGCCAGCATTTGCATTGGAACAGGATTCGCAAACACCTATAATACTGCAGACACAAGCAAGTGAGGCAAGACAGGCAGCATCAGATGTATATGGAAGCGAAGCGGCAAGCTCGTCTTCCAGCGAAGCGGCGAGCTCGTCTTCCAGCGAAGCGGCGAGTTCGTCTTCCAGCGAAGCGGCGGCAGAGGATTTTCTCTCGGATGACGGCGTTTATGACCGTCAATTCAACGAAGCAAATGAAGTATTTAACAAAACAGAGTTGGTGGGAGGCTATGACAGCTTTCAAATTGCAGATGGCGTACTGAAGCTGCCTTCTTTTAAGACGGGACGTTTTCTGGACGCTGATTCTCCAAGCAGAGCTGACGGTGTCTTTACTGTTCGCTTTAAAAGTGATGTAGAGGTAGAACGCTTCGGATTTTTTGTGCGTACAAATAATAATTCTAATGAGCGCGTTATCATTTCCTATGATCCGGCAGCAGGAGATTTTGCTGGTGGGTGGTATTGGCGTAGTATCAATGGCGGCCAAGGCATTGCCACGCATCCCCGGCACGGGGAGTATTCCAGACCGCCGATGGCTTCGGCTGCATAGCCCCACAGCACCGCTGCCCGTGAAGGGCTGGCGCATACCGCAGGGACTCCCCCTCAAGTCTGTGGGAGGGCGTGAGCAAGTTTCATTATCCTCCGCGCTGTCCTCGCGCCCGGTTTGCCAACACCGGGTCAAAGGCTGCGTTGATCGCTCGGCCAGCTTGTCCATCACCTCCTGAACTGGCTGTCGTGGCGGCGCGCCTTACGTCGCTATCACGCGGATTTCGTATCGGGAATACTGTCTATTCAGTTTTCAAGGCGAGGAAGAAAACTCCTCTCACCTATCAGGAGGTTTCGGGGGCAAATGTACTCCCTCTTACAGAGATTTTTTCAAAATATTTTTCATAGAGGCCAGCCCGCGCTCAATGGAGCAGCAGATGCGGCTCCGGCCAACGCCCTCGGCTGCCGCGATCTCGGCCTTGCTCATGCCGAGAAGATAGTGCTGGTACACACGCCGGGCCTGCGTAGGCGGGAGCTGGGCCAGCGCGTCATAGAGGGCAAAGGTGGTTTCCCGTGCCTCAATGT
>DBFXIC010000021.1:0-28351 GCA_048455095.1 Anaeromassilibacillus sp. | reverse complement strand
TGCAGTCATGAGCTTGTCCCGGTGCTCTTTGATTTTCTCTTCTTGCTGCGCGCGCTCGTAGTCTATCGCACGCTGGAGCCAAGCATCGTAATTTTCCGCGATCTGCGCCGCTGTGTTGGCCGTGACACGCACCGGCAGGCTATATTGGTTGTACGTCCACAGGGTGATCTCCTGCCCGGTGGAGCCGTCGATTTCTGTGCCTTTTGTGATGTTTGCGTAAAACGTCGCCTGATTGCCTACAATCCCGAAAGGGGACGTGGGCTTGCTGATAGATGTGATTTGCATATGGCTAACCTCCTTGCGGGGTATAAGAGAGGCAAGATGAATCTTTATTTTGAGTAAATAAATAGCTAAATGACGCAGAAAAAATACCTGATTTGCCCTCGCTATTCATGCCGCCGACCGTTGGATATTTAACGGTGTTAGGAAGTCCATTCCATCCGAATCCATCATGATAATAGCCTTCCGTTGTTTTTAGATCGCACGGGAGAAATCCATAGCTATTATGCATAGTCATTTTATTGATCCAATAAGTTCCTCCCGCATCATAACTTCCCGTAGAAATTTTTGAACCGGTTGTATCTAGACTGTAATACGGGGCGTGGGTTTTGAAATAAAAGTCATCATTTTTTTGGATAATTCCATCGCAGATAGTGTTTTTCCCTCCCCAAGGGTGTTCTATCCCGCAAAATTTAACCCCATCAGATCCACTCTGATTGCCCCAGTGCATCCCTTTTTTGTTAAGTTCCCCAGCTATTGCCCCTGACGTGTATCTGCCTTTACCCAAGCACTTTTCCGAGTCGGTGCTACAAAACATCATCACAAACAATGTCTGCAATAGAGACCATTTGCACAGCTCTCTTTGCTGATAGCCCGGACCATTTTTTATTGCGTACGATCTCCAATCTGATATCACATAAGATGCTGTGTTACACGCTCCACTGATTGACCGCAATTTATCGTCAAGTACAATCCCATCATACGCCGCCATATACATCGTCTGCTGTATGATACCAGCCTCCGAGAGATAGGCGTTTGCGCAATATGTATCATCCGATTGTGTCCGGCTAAATTTGCAACCTTTCCATGTTTGCCCGTATGGATTGATTTCCTCATAAAATTTATAAAAAACAAGTGGGAACTCGATCATCACGTCGCCGTCGTTCCCTGAGGTGATATCTGCGTCCGTGCCGTCTGTACGCTTGCTGAAATCATTGGGATCAAGATAATATTGCACGACCCCATTTTTAAGCAGGCACGGGCGGATGTCGCGGAACAGCCAGCTGCCTCCGAGAGACCCCGGCTCAAATGTATCGCCTACCATGCTGGCCGGTATCCAATTTTTAGCGCCGTCCGTGTACTCTACCGTGCCTGTGCTCTCATCGATGCGCCAGCCGATCACGTCCGGTTCCGTCGGCAGGGTGATCGTCTCCCGCTGTACCTGACCGCCGGTCGCAGTAATGAGTGCCGCAGCGCCGTAATACTGGGACGGATAGTCCAATAGCACCGCATAATAGGTGTGGTTTTGCATCACGTCAAACTCCGTGTTTCCAAGCGCGTCCAGCGACTTGACAAGATACACACCCAACTCCTCATTACGGATGCGGACTCGAGTATTACCTACGCTGCCGCCGTCAGCCGTGGCGACATGGATAATAAGCTTTGAGGCGTAATCCGGAGCCGCCAGTGCCTTAAATACATCATCCGGCACCGCGTCAGGCCCCAGACCGTACAATTCCGCCGTGCTGTCCTTGAGCAACGCCGCCTTGCTGATCGGCGTGCCCGGCTCTATCGGATCGTCCGCCATTGCAATGCGGGCATAATATGGGGTGCTGCCATCCTCCGGGACAATCATCATCCGTCCCTCTTTACCTGCGCCCGGTATCCTGTCATACATAATAATCCCTCCTATATGCTGGTACCCGCCGGATACCAGATATATCCGCTGTGCATCATCGGTTGTGCGCTGTGGAGTGTAATGCTGGCCATCCTATCGAGCCAGATGCCGATGATATGCAGGTCCCACTCCCACGCATTAACCTGTTTGGCGTTGATCTTGTTGCCGGACACAACCGCATGCCAGTCTGGCAAGTGACAATATACATCCTGCAGTGCCTTGATGTTGCTACGGATACGGTCAATTTCGGACTGCGCGGGCAGGTCGTCGCGGGTCCAATCCGTCTTGCACGGGTTGGATATCGTATACCCGTACCCGCTCAGTAACTCCTGCAGCTCTTGGATTGCCGTCTCGATGCGGTTGAGATCGGCATAGCTGTATGACTCTGTATCCGTGTGCTCCCATTGTAAATTAGGCACTGCCAACCACCTCCACGCTTGAGATGTATCCACCGGTCAGATCAATCTCCATCGATGTGACCATGCCGGTCAGCGCCTTGCCCGTCACCTGATTGATCTTGACCTTATCTCCCGGTTGCCAAGGACCCGGGAAAAGGTCGCCATGCTCCACGATCCTCTGCTGATAGTGATCATACACGCGCTGCGCCATGGCCTGTGCGTCCGCCATGAGCGTACAGTCCTCCACGGTCAGTACATTGGCCTTGGAGTTGGCGGGCAGGTTGGGGATATAGACGCTGCCGCCAAGGCTCGTCTGATCCTCATAACTCTTGCCTGTGAGCGTCACCTTGCCCGCTGCGGGCACGGACAGCCGCGCCCAGTTGACCCCTTGCGCCGCGATCGTCGCGCCCGTACAGGCAAGCCCTGTCGCGGGAGCGGAAAACTTGACCAGGCGATCTCCCGGCTGGCAGTCCTCGGCAAACAACTCCCCCGTGTCAGACGGTAGGCTGTAGTTGTGGACATACACCTCGACACCCGTCACCAGATCGCGCTGTGTAAGCTGATGGCCAACGACCTTGTCATCCGTCCCAATCGTGTGGGACACGCCGGACGTCGGCGCAAAGATACGGACCTTGCTGCTGCGGGCGCAGGACACCAGCGCACCGGCCGCAAACGCCGCCTGCTGCAGCGCCGCGCGGTGCGTGCAGACCGGCAGATACCCCTTGAGGACGACGCCGGAGAGCGCCGGATCGAGGTCATACATATCCACGGCATTGGCGGATGTCATAATGTCGCGCACCAAATCGCCCATTGTGACGCCGTCGAGCCAAAGGCCTCCCATGTACTCCGTGCCGTCTATGACGCCAATGAGGTCCGTGCAGGTGGTATCCGTGACGTTGCCGTCGGTCACGGCCTCCTGCAGGTAATAGGTGCCGACGTCTGTCTCCACGCCGTCAATCACCTCAACGACGCTCATCTTCTGCCGCTGCTGGAAAGCGCGATACGCCCCGCTCAGATTGAGCATATCAAACTCTCCACCCGGCGAGTAAAACCGGTAATACAGCATGTTGATGCGCAGCTCGTCCGATAACAGGTCAACCTCCTCGACCACATTGGCGCTGATTAGGTCACTACCGCCAAACACCTTGAGTGCGCCGTAACGGATGCCGGACAGCTTGAGATAATGGTACGACTTGTTGGTCCCCCTAAAGGTAATGACGATCTTGTAGTAATCCTCCACAAGGGGGCCGTAGGTGGCGTCGGCAGCAACCGGCGCAAAGTCCTCGCCGTGCAGCACCGCGCCGCTCTGATCGTACCAGACGATGCGCATATCGCTTGCCCACTCTCCGACTGTCGCGTCAAAGATCAACGTCAACCCCACGGAGGTGTGGGGTTGTGTAAAGGAGATTGTAAGTTTGGGCGGTGTGGCAAACCTGCCGTCCGGCCCACTCATAGAGTTGGACCACCAACCCATATACTCGCGCGCCGGGGCATCCGGAAACAGGATGCGGCTCCCGTCGAGTGGGATGCCGTCTCCCTCCAGCGTAGCCCAGGGCTTAAGCGTCCCGGTCTCGTCGTGGAGCTGATAGAGGTCGATCCACGGCTTGCTGTCCGGCGCGGCCAGTTTGGCGTCGTCCACGGCTGTCACGTCCATGAGTCTAAATGATATCCTGCAGTCCGTCCTCATCGTCCGTCCTCCAGCGGCTGTACGCCGGTCGCATTGAGCGTCAGTCCATCCCAGCGCCGCGTGCCGTCCGGCTCCAAAAACACCAGAGCGTCGTTGCTAAGCTCCACGCGCGCGTCCAGTGTCACATCGACCTGGCCATCCGGCACGGTGATAGACACGGACTCGGCGCTGGTTGCCAGAGCAGCACGCAGCGCGTCATAATCCGCCTGTGACAAGCTACCAAAGGTGATGGAGTAGGTGCGGTATCGGGCACGCAATTCGCTGCGTCGTCTGCCGCTCTCCGACACCAGATCATACTTGTAGTCACGGCGCTCTCCGCGCTTGAGGTCCGAGACCTCCGCGCCCGGAAAGGATTGTCCATTGATCTTGATCATACCATCGTACCTCCCTTGATGAGCTTGTCGCCGCGCCGCTTGCGCTCCATCTCGATATGTGGATACATGTACCGCACCAGTGCGGCCATATCTCCCTTGACGTTGATGGTCGGCGTCGTCTCCACATATTCACGATAATATGTGGATTGTTGCGGCTGCGGCGCTGCCTGTGCCGTCTGCACGTTGGAGCGCGCCGCCGCGTCATACGATAGGCGGGATGTCTCGTTGTCGACCACACGCCGCATCTGCTGCAGGACGTCCGGCAAAGCCTGGTCAAACCCGACGCCGACGCCCTGCGCCAGCGGCTTACCGACTAGGTCGCGGGTAACGCCGGACGGGGAGTGGATATCTGCTTCCTCGCGCATGGCGTTGACCGCCCGGCGCACGATCTTGGCTGCCGCATCCGACAGTGCGCCGGACTTAGAATACATCCCGTCAATCATACCCTGGATGCTATCCTGACCGATCCCGGTCATCGTACCGGGGATGCTGGCCAGTGCCTCATCCAGCTTGGCCGCAAAACTCTTGTCAAGCGCGTCCAGCTGATCCTTATAAAATTGCTCGGCCACGCCCCTGGCCAGGTCCTGCTGCTTTTGCCAGGCCGCCATATAGCCGCCAAACTCCTCGCTCGGCAGCTCAATTAGTGTCTGCGCAAACTTGGTAGCCTCCTCGACGCCGAGGGAGGTCACTTGCTCCAAAAACCCCTCCGGCAGCGTGTGCATCTGCAACTGCGAGAGGGCCTTATCGTAGGCCCGGATCGCCTCGATGTGCTCATCAAGATTGGACAAGATCAGGTCACCCGAATCGTCGTCGATCTCGAAGAGACTGCCAAACCCGGATAGCTTGCCCTGCATACTCTCCTGCTGCTTGACGATCTCGTTATGCGCGGTGTTAAACTCGTCCGTGATCTCCGTGACGCGGTCCTTGGTGATCTGCAGTGCCTCGTCGTAACCGTCGGACAGAGCCGCTTTGTAGGCGTCCGTAACCTCCTTGCCCGCGTCCTCATACGCCTTTTTTTGCGCCTTGGCGCTCTCCTTGATTGCGTCAATCTCTTTTTGTATGGCCTCTTTACGGCTCTTGCCGACCTTGGCCATCTGACGCTCCTTGGCCGATACCATTGTTTCCGTCTCGGCGTCCACCTTGCGGTTGTACGCCTCGGTGTCCGCCTCCACCCATTGCTCTATGGCCGCGACGGACGCATCCACGCCCGCGTTGACGGCATAGGTCAGGTTGTCAATATATGACGCCCCGACGTCCTTATAGGAGCTGGAGGATGCCCTGGCCGCCTTGATGGCCGCGTTGGAGACAGTGGTGATTGCCCCGGTGACGTCTTTTGATTTGTCCTTGATCCCCATAGAGATACCCATGGAGATCATCTTGCCGACCTGGTCACGCATTACACGTGACGGTGAGTGGATGCCAAGGGCGGCCTTAAACCCAGACAGCATATTACCGGCGGCGTCCTTGATGACGTTACCGATCTGCATGACCCCATCTTTGATGCCGTTTGCAATGCCTGAGATCACATCAATACCAACCTGCAGCCAATCCGTGTCCGCAAATTTGGTGCGGATTTTGCCGATGATCTCTCCCACTGTCTCCTGTATCCTGCCAATCAGGCTGATAATCCCGTTGACCAGCGACATCAGTATTTGACCGCCCGCCTCCGCGATTTTGGGCAGGTTATCTTTGATGCCGTCTTTCAGCCCGATAATAATGTCCACTGCTGCACTGAGCAGCTTAGGGACATTGCGCACAATAGCATCCACCAGCTTGGCGATGATCTCCGGGGCTTTTGCAATCAATACAGGCAGGGCCTCGACAAGGCCCTCAGCCAGCGCCTCGACCATCCCGATCGCCGCGTCAATTAATTGGTCAATATTATCAAGCAGCCCATCCACTAACGTAAGGATAGCATCCAACGCTTTGGGCACCAGCTCCGGCAATGTCTGTGTAAGTCCTTGCGCCAGTGTTGTGATAATATCGGCACCCGCGTCCACCAGCAAGGGGATGTTATCGATCAAGCCGTCTACCAGGGTAATAACTGCGTCTGCCGCCTGTGGGACTAGCTCAGGCAAGGCGTCGGCAATGCCCTGTGCCAGAGACGCCAGCAGGGATATGCCGGTCGTGATAATCTCCGGCAGCAGGGTGATAATCCCGCCCACCAGGGACTGTATGATCCCCCTGGCGCTCTCCGCGAGCTGCGGCGCGTTGTCCTGGATACCGGACAAAAAGGATGAGATCAGGGATACCGCCGCGTCAATAATCTGCGGGGCCGCCTCCGCGATCTGTGTTGCAACGTCCGCAAACACGTTGCCCAACTCCCCGACCAGGCCCTCGATACCGCCCTGGTTGTACGCCTCCTGGAGCTGCTGGATCATGCCGGTGGCGGTCTTGACGGCCTCTTTTAGCGGCTCCTGCATCCCCTCATAGATGGAGATGCCCAGGCCCTCGATGCCGGACTTGGCAATGGTGACCGCGCCCTGCAGGTTGTCCGTCATGGTCTCAGCCATCTCTGCGGCAGCGCCGTTGGACTCGTCGATTGCGGACGTCAGCTTGGCAAAATCCTCGTCCGACGCGTTGACGATCGCCAGCAGCCCGGACATGCCCTCCTGCCCGGCGATACCTGCGGCATACTCGGCCTTTTGTGCCTCGGTCAAGCCATCAAATTTTGCGCGCATGTCTCCGAGGAGGTCACGCATGGGCTTGACCTGCCCCTGTGCGTCCGTGAGGGACAGGCCGAGCTTATCCATGTATTTGGCGACCTGCTCGCTGGGCTTGGCCAGATTGGTCAACATGGAGCGCAGCGAGGTTCCCGCCTGGCTGCCCTTAATACCGGCATTGGCCATCAGTCCGATGGCCGTCGCGGTATCCTCCACGGTATACCCCAAAGCCCCAGCGACAGGGGCGACGTACTTAAACGTCTCTCCCATGAGGCCCACGTTGGTGTTGGCGTTGGAGCTGGCTGCCGCCAAGACGTCGGCAAACCGTCCACTGTCTCCGGCCTGCATCCCAAACGCTGTCAGGGCGTCTGTTACGATGTCGGAGGTGGCGGCAAGGTCCTCGCCTGATGCGGCCGCCAAGGACATGATGCCCTCAAGGCCGCCCAGCATATCATCCGTTTTCCAGCCGGCCATTGCCATATACGACAATGCGTCGGCTGACTCTGTGGCGCTAAATTTTGTTTTAGCGCCCATCTCCTTGGCCTTGTCGGTCAAGGATTGCAGCTCGTCTCCGGTCGCCCCGCTGATAGCCGCGACGTTGGACATCGACGCCTCAAACTCAGACCCGACCTTGACCGCATATCCCGCCGCACCGGTCAGCGCCGCGCCGATCCCGGCAATCGCCGTGGTAACACCCGCAACAGCCTTGCTTGCTACGCCGCCAAGGCCGTTGAGCGCGCTCCTAAATTTACTGTCATCACCATCGATCTCAATTATGACGGAGCCATCTGCTGCCATGATCCCACCTCCAGGGAGACCATCGGCAACTCAGGCTCTACTTGGTCTTATCATTATCTGCGTTGATCTTAATCTCAAATGTCTGCTTGCAATTGCGCCCCTTGCAGCGGACAAATATGCCCCTGCAGACCGCATCCCGTGCGACCTGCAGGGGCATCTCGTAACCGCAATACGGGCACTTAACCTTGTCCATTCCGCGCCTCCTCAAACCGGCGCGCGACGTAGTTGCGCATCCGGAGGTCCCGCTCGGCGAGCGTCAGGCGGTCCTCCGCGCCGCCGCGCCGCAGCGCATAGAGCTTGCGCATCCGCTCGTAATGCTGTTTTTGGGATTTTGACATCCCGGAGATGTCAGCGGTACGGTAATGCACGCGCCGCATAAATCCACTGTCCTCCGGCAAGCCAAACATCAGTCGTCTAAACGTCCACCAGTGCAGCTGCGCTGTGGTGAGATTGATCCCGTACGCCTGCCAAAATGAGGAGAGCATGACGTCTGCGTCCTGCTCGAAGTCATAGGCTCGCTCCTGCCGACGCAATCCGGACGCCTCTCCAGCAGCCTCGTCTGAAGGCAGCTGGCCCAACCGATAGAACTGCAGCGCGGCGTCCACTGCAGCGTTGATGTCACTCGGGAGATGCGGATACCACAGCTGCATGAGCCGCATTACGTCAGTGTCGCCGTCGAGCAACGCGAGCTCAAACTTCACCCCCGTCCGGAAGTCCGTGTTGATCTCATAGGATCGACCATCAACCTCCACCGTATCCGGGGGACGGTCAAATGGGCAAGTCATCTCTTGTTACGATCGATCGCCCGACGCTGGGCGCGGTTAAGCGGAATGGCGGGGGCTCCCATATTTGCGGCGCACTCTTTTGCCCGCGTGCTCACCGCATCGACAAATCCTCCATACCCCTCATAGATCGTCTTGACGTTGATACGGTCTCCAAAGACGCTTTTGGCGGTCCCCTCGCCGCAGAGGTCGTCAAAAAAGTCGAGCATCGCGTTGCAGACACGCCGCAGTTTTTGCAGTGGCTGCTCGCCGTCCAGGTCGGTCCTTGTCTCCTCGTCGACCCGCCTGACGCCCTCGTCCCAAGCCTCAAGGTTATCAATATCAAATGTATCGTACTCGATTTCGATGCCGTTGATCACATATTTGTCCATTTTGTTGCCTCCTTACAGGCTTGATTTTGCATAGGTGTACTCCGTCGGCTGCGATCCGAGCTTTTTAAGCTCGATGTCCACAGCTGCCGACTCTCCGGCGTTGCCGGATGCATCCGAGTTGACGATGATAGACGCCACGCCTTTTTCGCCTTTACCATTGAGCAGGCAAAAATAGACGTATGGTACGGCCACGGCATTGCCGGTGCCGTACTTGATTTTGTGACTAAGGGCATAGTCCTGGAAATCGTCCCCCACGTACCGGTCGCCGCTGACTTTAAAGCTGCGCTGCGTGCCGGTCTTGGTAGTCGACTGTCCCGCGCGGATATACGTCTTATCCTGCGTGACGGGGTTAAGTTGCGCGTCAAGTCCGGCGACGCCGATCTCCACCACCACATATTTGCCCACCTCGGTGCTTGCCACACCGCTGATATCGACGGCCAAAACAAAATCGTCGTTGGTGACCCACCCCTCGTAATCCGCCTCCGGGGTGTATCCCGCCATAAGGGTATCTACTGTCATAATCTCGCTCCTCTCTCTGTGTAGGTCAGCGCCATCTGGATCTGATACCGGGCGGTCCCCTGATCGTCCGAGTAAAACAGGTATCCAGGCGTGGTGACCTCGATTTTCCTGGCGTCACGCCCCTCCCCGAGGTCAGGGAGATGCTTGGGCCTATGGTTTTGACGCTCGACCCAGTCTGCGAGAGCCTCGTAAAATTGGAGGTTGTCGGCGTTTTGCGCGAGATCGTCCCCCGAAAACTCGCGGGATGCGATCACAAATAAAAACTGCTTGATCGCCGATCCATCCATATATTTTTCGATTGTTCCCCTGCCGGGTACAGCCTCCACGGAGTACGATTGCGCCTCGATCGGAAGAAAGTCGATGTTGAGACGCTCATCCTCCAGCAGCGGGCAGGTCTTAAGCCAGCCCCGCACTGCCTCAATAACTGTCATTTGCGTTTCCCTCCTATAAATTTTGCAAGGTCGTCAATGACCTCATCGCCACGGTCGGCCATCATGCGCTTGTCCCAGTGCGGGCCGCGCATCGGCACGCCGTGATAGTGGAGCTGCGCGCCGCTCTTGCTCTTACCCTCGTATTGGTAGTTGGCATAGGGCTGATTGTATCGGATCGCACGACCGTCCTCGTCAATCTGGCGGGTATTTTTGAGCGTCCCGGACTGCATCGGGACGTACTTGTCAGACAGCCTTGCGACTGTGACCGCCAGATGCTTGCGTGCACGCGTCGATCCGCCGAGGCCGCGCGACTTGAGGATCGCGCCAACCTCGATATGGGGGCGTATCTTAACGCTCACGATCCGCTCACCACCCAATGCGGGTTGCGGCCCCGGCGGTTATCGCCTATAGCCGTAATCCTAAAATACTCCCTGCCCTTAAGGCCAGCAGGGGAGGAGACATGGGATATAGCACCACGCACCATGTAATCGTCTTTGCGCGGCGGTTTGCCGACGGGCAACAGTCCATCCGGAATCCGGCACTTGAGCACATTTCCGCTCACAAGGCCCTTGGCGGTGCTGACAACCGCCGTCTTGGCGTACCAGCTGGCCCCGGTGACCGTTATGCACTCATACCGGTCGCCGTCCTGCAGCTTGACATGACGCACCAGCGTCACCGTATCGTTGCACATCAGCATCTCATCCGCCTCCCTGGTACATCAGCCCTGTGGTGCCGAGATACCGCAGGACAATGTCATGCAGCCGTTGATCGGGCGTGCGGCCGCTCGTGACGTATGTCTCCGCGTATCCGTCGTTGCTGGCGCTGGATACCTCGCCGCCCTGCTCCTGCCGGTACAGCTCCTCGGCCACGGCGCAGGCCGCTTCTTTGACTGCCCGGCAATGCGACGGGGTAGCCGGGGATCGGGCGCGGCCAAATGTCATCTGGTCGATATACGCGCCAGCGCGGCGGACGAGACGGTCAAATGACGCCTCGCCCAGCTGGCCGCCCCAGTACTCCAGCTTGTAGTAATCGTAATCGGGCAGCATGGTGTAACCCTCTTACGCGTTGGGGATCAGCGTGACGCTCTTGGTCACTGCCGCGTCCGCCACGGTGACGCCCTCGGTCACCGGATGGTATCCGCGCTTGGACACTTTTGCGTTGTAGCTGCCCTCGCGCAGCGCAAATACAGCTGTGCCGTCCGCGCCGGTCTTGATCCGCGCGCCGTTGATATCTACGACCGCGCCCTCAACCGGGACAGGCTCCGACGCGTTGTCCTTGACGGTATAGGTGACCGTCTGTGTGGTCACCGGTGTGGCAGGCTCGAGGTATGCAAACGGACACATCGTGCGTCCCGTATCCATCCGCGTCGCCGGGTTGGGCATTGCCCAACCCATCCTAAATACCACACGCAGCGCGATCATGTCCTGCTGCGCGAGGTTGTACTTGATCTCCTTGGTGTCCGGATTTTGGATAACGCCCTGATCCAGGATTTTGACCGTGATGTCCTGGCGGATGGCGTATACCGCCTGCCCAAAATTGCCAACGATGAGCTCTGCGACGGACGGGTCAAATGACCCGTTGTCTGGAAAATACATCGGCGCTCCGTCAAGCCCGTAAGATGTCGCTCCCTGCATATTTGCGGAAAAAATGGGATGGCCGTCCGTGCCCTTGAGGCCGCGCAACTTGGCGCGCATCGTCATGGACGAGATCGCGCCGGTCACCATATGGCCGGATTGCTCCACCTTGGAGATGACGCCACCATCTCCCATGATGAGGTCGTAATAGTTGGGGGTTGCACCGGGAGCGACGTTGTTGCCCGCCTGTCTGGCGCGGGTGATGATGTCGGCGGGCCACGCCGCCGGGCGGTTGACACCAAAGATGACCGCCTCGTCCACGCGTTGTCCGATTGCCTCGACGATCCTGGGCTGCACCTCGCCTAAAATGTCAAACGACGCGTCCGCGATGACTGCCTCCGGGATCGGCACGATGACTGCCAGCTCCTCCGCCGTGAGATACACATTATCCCATGCTTGCTCTCCCGTCTGCTTGTATCCGGTATCTCCGTTGACCCAATAGGCCATCGGTAACATGTCGAGAACCGGTATACGGGTCTGCTTGCTGGTCATGTTGGGCAGTTTGCGGGCAAGTGCCATAAATACCGACTGCTTGGGTGCGTCCTGCTGGATCGTGCTGATAAGCTGCTCCTGGATAAGGGCCTCTGCGGCCTGCCTGTCTACAATTGCCATAATTAATCCTCCTCACGGCCAAACAGCGCGCGCAGCGCCGCGTTGGCCTCGTCCTTTTTATCATTCCCTGTGCTGCCGACCTCTCTGCCGTACTGATGGCTGAGGCCGGTCTTGACCTTGATCTCCGGCTCAAAATAGGCTGCCGTCACCTCTCCCTTGCGCAGCGGGGCGAGCTGCTCATCCAGGCCGATGATCTTGCCCTGGACGTACGACAGCTTATCCCGGTCAAGATGCGCCTTGACCGCGACCGGGTCTTTGGCCTTGGCTGTGGCAAGGGCCTTATCGAGTGCAAAATCAAACTCCTGCGCTTGGAGCTTGCGCTCGGCCTCCTCGGCTTTGGTCCGCCAGGTCGGATCATAGCCCTCCAGCTTTTTGTTGGCATCCTCCGCCTGGGATTTGAGCGTGGAGATCGTTGCGTTGAGGCTGTCCACGTCAGCCTTTGGTACGTATGCGCCGCCAGCTGCGTTGACCGCCTCGATCCCCTTGTCCTTGGCCGCCTTGGCCAGCTGGTCATACGTGAGTGCTTGGTTGTCGCCAAAGAGGCCTTTTAAAAAATCCATAGCTTAATCCTCCTTAAAAATGGTTTTAATCTCCTTAAAATGCGTATAAAAAAGCACCGTACCTGATGGTACGATGCTGATTTATGGAATTGTGAGTTATTGCCGATGTGTTATCCAGTATAAAACCAAAACAGCTAAGTATGCCGCCAAACAGATTATACACCCGTAGAGTTTAAACGCAAAATAGGTCTCAATCATACTCATCAACCGTAATCAATCTCCGGGACGATCTCCCGCAGGGGCTTGCCTTGGATAATCCAGTGATCCAACAGGTCATCCACACTATCAAACACAAGGTCGACATCTCTGGGGCTGTCCTCAGCGGTCACATAATATTTGCCGTCCGGGGAGCAGATTGAGTACTCCTTGCCTCGATAACCAAAGGATGGCTCATTGTATAACAAGCTATCCGCAAATGCGTCAACAGTCATATTATCCCTCCTCGATCAAATCCTTATGAGCTGTCCTCTCGTCCGGGGACAACTCTCTTGTAGTCCTGTCGGGCGTCTTTTTTCCGGCGGACCATGTGTAATCATGCGCATGCTCTCCGCGATCTCCATACGGATGCCTCTTGGGTTGCCCGTGATCTCTACCGTGGACCTGCAACGCCATCCGCCCATCCGCATCGTATATGATCCGATCCCGCTGCTTGCCATTGCGAGAAGTAGCGTCTACTACGGCATATGGCCGATACGTCAGCGGTATACTGCCATGCCCGCGATCCGTCCAATCGTCAGTCGGGACAATCGTCCCACCCCTATTGTATCGGTACCGGCTGTATTTGGCAAGGGCACCACGGCTTTGCGCTGCTTGCCGGTGGCTGTACCCCGCGATCTGCTCGCGCGCGCCCTGGCGCTTGAGACCGGTCTGGCGGCCAAAATCTTTTTGGACATCCTGCCACTGCTTGATTTTGGCCGCACTCTCATAGGTATCCAGCCCGGCGGCATCCATCGCGTTATACTCGCGTTTGCGGCGGCGGATTTGCCGCTCGATATATCGCTGCTGCTGCGACGCCTCATACTCCGTCATCACCTTGCCGTTGTACCGGTACTTTTTGGCGTCATAGTCCGCGAGCTCTGACGCGCTGTATGCGCGTGGGCTGCCCTCATAATAGGGGTAAAAGCTATGCCTGCAATTCCAGCCACCGAGGCCAGCGCCGGACCCGTATCCGGTGGAGCGGATAAAATCCGGATACTTGGAGGATTTGCCCGACCGGCTAAACACCTGGCCCTGCCATACGGCGTGCTCCGGGCGCGCCCCGGCGTGTGCAGTTGTCTCTACAAGATCACAGCCCATCTCGTCGGCCAGGTCCATCTGCAGCTGCAGGGCGGTCTGGTTGACTCCTGTCAGCACCGCGCGCCGCACCGCTACCTCGATGTTGTCCGTATGCCCTGATGGATATGTAACCGCGCCGATGCCCTGACGCGCAAGGTCCTTGACGGCGCGCCGTATGGCAGTATTGTAGTCTACAGCGCCGGTCGATACCATCAAATACGCCTTATCCAGCGCGTGCTCAAATTGGCCGGTTGCTGTCCGCGCGGTCGTCTTAGTCAGATTGGCAAATAGCCCCTGCGTCCGCTTGAGCCCGACTGCCAGGGTCTTTTGCATCGCTTTCGACGCCGCCAGTGGCGGCGGATCAAGCCCCCGCTCAAGATAGACCGCCCGGTCAAACTCAGTCGTCTCCACTCCGGCGTCCATCATGAGACGCTTAAGCTCCTCTGTGGCCTTGCCTGTACGGGTGGCGAGGGCCTCCATCACATAACTGTGATAGTTTCCCATCTCAATGAGCTTGCGGTATTGCCAATCCGTCGCCGGGGTCCAGTAATCGCACTTAGCAATCCGCCTGGCCATCTCCTCCAGCAGGTCGGTCTCGACTTCGCTGTAGAGCTCGATCATGGCGTCGGGCAGCCGCTCCAAATATTTAGGCTTGAGCATCAGCTGGTATCACCGCCCGCCTGGCGGTTAAACCCAAACGGGTCGGCCTCCTCCTCGCCTGCGCCAGTGAGCTCCGCCGCCATGGCCCTGGCGTCCTCCTCGGTCTCGCCAAAGTATTTGACGCGGTACTCCCACACGGCCATGAGGCCATCCCGCACCTGCTGCATATCCCGCAGTTGCTCGGCAGGCCGATCCTCGATGATCGAGTCGTCAAAGTTGATCGATACCTCAAAATCTGTAGGCATATCGAGTAGGGACGCGATCGCCCGGCACATGCCGATGAGTGCCGACTGCAGCACCTGCTCATGCTTTTTGAGGTTTTGATACAGGTCGGATTTTTCTGACACAACTTCCGTCGCCGTCTTGGCACTGTCCGCCTCAAATTTGTACCGGTCATTGCCGAGACCACACTTTGTTGATACCAGATTGAGCCCGGTTTTAAGGGCCGCCTCGTGTGCCTCGTGGCGCAGCTCCATGTTGATCTCTGTGATTTTTTGGCCCTCTACCTGGCCGCCACTCACACCATACGCAAAAAACTCGGTGTCGTTGTCGTCAAATATAGGGTTGGTAGTCCCGTCCTCCTGTTGGACGATCCTTGCCATTGTGACCGGCACCATAATGCGCTTTTTGCCGAGACGGAACTCGTTGATGTAACTATCGTACACCATATCGAGCCCCTCGAGCTCGTCCAGCGCGTTGGCGTATACGGATACGCCCATCGGACAATCCAAGTCAAGATTGTTGACAATATTGGGAGTGATGATTTGGTACAGCGGGACGTCAGACCCGGTGCGTACGGTGGCTTCTACGCCATCCGGCAAATCCACAGGGGAGAGCGTATTGCCGGAGCGGACAAACATCTCGTTATCAACTACATATCGCCCTCCCTCCAGCCGATGGGTATTGAGATATACGATCCTGTCCTTACCGCGTACCCGCTCTGTGGCAAATGCAGACTCGAGGATGCGCCCATTGTCCCACGCAATGGGATAGATCATCCCAGCGCGGATGTAGTCGATCCGGACGTCGTCCCCGTCCTTATACTCAACCAGCGCGCCGGTGCCAAGGGCGTACGCCAGCTCAAGCAACTGATTACCCCTCACCCAAAAGTTGTTGGCCTCCAGCACCCTGTGGATCGCCTCGTCGACACGCTGGTCGGATATGACAACCTTAACCCGCTCATTTAGCTCCAGCGCGGCCCAGTCCTCGCAGACCTTTTTGGCCATGCCGAGGCTCTTGCGGGTGCGGGTGATCGACTTAAGGCCGTTGTATTGCCGGTACGTGTGGACGCTTGCTACCTTGCCCTTGTACCACTTGGCCCACCGGTCAATCTGGCGGTAGTAGCTGCCGTCGACTGTACTGTATCCCTTGCGTGAGAGATATTGCGTAATCGCTTGCAATGGGCATCACCTCCTCACAGATAGAGTATCTGGTCCTGCATGGGCTCCGTGGAGTACTCCATGCTATCCAAGCTGTCGATATTGATCTTGCCATCGTCGAGACGGACGTCCCGGGTCTGCTCCCTGTCGTCGTAGACGGCCTCCTGCAGTGCGCTGATGGTGTGTACGCAATGCCGGAGGATCTTATATCTCCCCTGCGCCATAAGGGAGGTATAAAATGCGATGCGGTCGTTGATGGGTCCCTTACGGGCATTAAGGACATCGACGCCGAGGTGGGCGCGCATCGCGGCAGCGGTCATCCCCTGGATGAGGGTCTGCTCGGCGCTATCGCAGTATGCCTCCGTTACCCGATACCGGGCCTTTGCCCGGCGCACAAAATCCACAAACGCCTTGTCCAGATCAGCAGGGGACAGGCGTCCGTCCTTACGGTTGTTGTGATAATACTCGTCAAGGGTAATGACCTCATTATACCCTCGCGTATATCCGGTAAGGGTAAAACTGTGGGCGGAGGTCGTGCCGCCAAAGTCCACGCCGATGACCGCGTACATGATATTGCCCGGCGCATAGCCGTCGTCAATGATGTAATCCTCTGGACGGTCGGCAAATTGCTGGTAGATCAATCCGTCAGCGGATACCCACTGGCCCAGGATATTGCGCTTGTAATACACGCCGGTGTACATGCGCCGGTATTTGTCCTTGGTCTGCTGCGACAATGTAAGGTTGTCGTCCAGCCCAAAGTGCAGCAGACAGATATTTTTACATTTAGCCTTACGGATGTACTCCTCATTGATGTAGTGGTGTGGCCCGGCTGGGTTGCAGTTAAGCCACATCTTGGCACCCGCAACGCTGCAGCGGCCAATGGACTGGACCACAAAACTCTCCGGCATGAGCGCCGCCTCGTCGAGATACGCCCCGGCAGCGGTCAACCCCTGCAGCTTGTCCTGAGAGGACTGATTATTAGCCTCATAGAGATAATACACATTATCTCCAATCTCGATGCTGTTGTCCTGTCCGCCCCGATGGTACACATACGGCCAGTGCCAGGCGCGCAGGATCTGCAGCATCGGGCCGATGACATTTTTTTTGAGCGCTCCAATCGTCTTGCCCGCAACGATAAAATTTTGCCCAGAGTAATTGCTCTGGGCAAACTGTAAAAATGAGCAGATACATGCAATGGTCTTGCCGGACCGGATAGACCCGTCCGCAACGACCATGTCGCAAGATGCATACGGAGATCCAGGCCGCCACCAATGCAACAGCCGTTGCTGCTGCGGGGAAAACGGAAGGAAGGTAAACTCCTGGCCACCGGACTTACGTCTCTTTACCATCGCCGTTTACCTCCTCAAATAACTTTTTAAGGTCATCCTCGCCCGGTTTGGTGGCCGCCAAAAAGTTTGCGATGCCCGCGCCGGTGTCGCTGTCCGTGGAGTAATACTCCAGATACAGCTTGATCGCATTGGTATCGCCCGAGACACAGCGGTCCACCAGCCCCTTGTGTACGGCGGAGGACTCCGTCACGCTGTACTTGACGATGAGATCGTCGAGCTCCCTGGCGTAGTCCTTTTGGCGTAGCATCCCATGATGCCGCTTGAGTGTTTTGAGGTCTTCAAGGATGTCAAACTCGATACGGGAGGATTGCGCCCGCATGGCGTCCTGCAGCATGTTAAGCGATTGTGTTTTTCTGCGTCCCATCGTGGGCGCTCACCTCCTTTTGCAATTTGGGCCCTGTGATGGCCTGTAAGGCGTTTCGTGGAGTGTGGGGGCAGTTTACCCCACACTCCACGAAATCAAAATTTAAAAGCAATTTAAAAGCAATTTAAAGCAGTTTAAAACCCGTTTGTCTGCATCCTCCCGACAGAGTCCGGGTTTTAGCCCGCAAAGGCGGGCTTCGCCATCCATCGCGGAGCTGATCCGCGCGGTGGCTGTGATGCAGATGACGGCTTATCCACGCCGCCGGGACGTATCAACCGGCGGGCTTTTAAGCGTTTTAAGGGTTGCTTTAAATGCTTTATACGACATCGATCGCAAGGTCCTTGGTGATGGTGATCCCGCCAATAGTCATCCGGACGCGCGCCCGGCGCTGACGGGGAGAGATGCGGATGATCTGATCATCCCTGATCTGCAGCAGCGGGCCATCCAAGACGTCCCAGCTGCCGTCCGGCTCTTTGTGGACGCGGGATACCTGCCAGTCACCGGTTGTCCAACGCTGCTCCTCATCTGGAGTGAGGGGGATAGGCGTACCCCGGTCTCCCAGCACCCGGATAATCCCGGATACCCCACGCACGGAGCAGTAGAGCGATAGCGGGGAGGATGCATGGATAAGCACATACCCAGGCAGCAGCAGCCGGACACGGCTGTGCCACTTGCCGCCCTTGCGGACGGTGACATGCTCTCTTGGCGTCAGCACCTCCGCACCGCGTCGGGCCAGATCCCGGCTGACGTCCTCCTCGCTGCCGGTGAGCACCTGCAGCACGTACCAATGGGGTCGGTCCATTACGCACCCTCCTTTTTGGCGTCCTCAATGGCCGCCACGACCTGGCGGTACAAGTCAGGATCGCGCTTGGCCAAGACATCAAACAGCGCCGTCTTGTTGGCGTCGAGCGCCTTGGCTGTATCGTCAGCGATGCTGTGATCCACGCGGCGCTTGTACTGCACGGCGCGCGTAAGGGCTGTTGCCTGCTTGAGGAGCTCCTTGGGTGAGATGGTCCCCCATGCCTCCGGAGGCATCTCCACGATGGCCTGCAGGATGTTTTGGCTGGCCAGCCGGGAGATAGCCTCCGTGATATCCAGGTCTGGATACTCGTCCATGATGGATGTGATGGCCGCCATGTTGTCCTGGGCCGCGCGGAGCATCTCGACCGATGCGGCAAACTTGCGGGCGTACCTGCAGACACTCTGCTGGGATAGCGTGATGTTGTTGTCGGACAGGTACTGTACGATCTGCTTGTACGTGCAGCCGGTCATGAGCATCTGATCCACCGTCTCCTTGACGTCTGGCGGGGACTTGTCGATGATACCATTGCTGCGGTTGCGTCTACGGCTCATCGCTATACCTCGTCAATCATGGGATCAGTGATTGCCCCGCCCATCAGCTGGATGCCTCTCTGGGTCGCCTTGGCCTCCAGCACCTGATAGTCCACGTCAGCGATGTCGGCGGTCACATGATCCAGTATGGTGCGCACATGGATATATCCGGAGAGCGACAGATAGTTGATGGCATCCAGATACTCCTGCTCGTTGATGTGGTCCAATGCTGCCCGGACCTCTGACAGGGACTCGTACTTGTGCCGCAGGATGTTGATCGTGCGCAATACAGACGCGTAGTTTTTGCGGGCTCGCGCAGCGCGCATCCGGTCCGCAGCCGCCCTGCTGTCGATCTGCATATTATTGTCCTCCTCTCTGCTCATACAAGAGCTTATATATCTGATCCAACCGGTCGTTTACCGCCGCCTGGGAGCGGTAAAAATCCTCTTTCGTCAGGCACCTGTCCTTAAGGTCGCTGACATCCCTGGTGAGCTGCCTGACATCCTCGCGGGATTGATTTTTGTAGTCGCCAAACTCCCCTTGTGTGACATAGGTACGCTGGATAAGGTTGATCGCCTTATCGTGCTCATCCACCTGGCTGATAGTCCGCCGTAAAAAATAAGTGATTGCCCCAATGGCCGCCGTTGTGGCCAATCCTACCAGCCACCAGGTTCCTGCGTCAAAATCCATGCCTCTGCCTCCAAAAAAATAAGGTACACTTGAGATGTCTCAAGTGTACCTTAAATCTGAGTTACTCGTCCAAGCACGTACATACCGGAGGATTATCCCCTCCGATCACCGTCCCACAAGGAGCATTGGCCGTCAATTTTACGCTGATTCCGGGTGATCTCCCGTATCACCCGGTCGCTCAACCCGTAGCGCCGGGAGAGCCAGAGTTCATTGCGCCCATTGTACTGTCGGCGGATTTCGGCGTCCCGGATCGGGCGCGTCAGGGTAGCCTCCTGATATATCCGTATCTGATTGCCCCCAAACGTCCGTACCAGATTGCGGTAAGCCTCCATCCCGATCGCCTCCGCGATCTCCAGCTGATCTCCATCCAGATCGTCTAATTGTACCTGCTCCAACCAGTCCGTGCTCATCTTCCGTCACCCCTATCCGCCTTGGCGGCCGCACTGCTCACGTACCGCTTGAGCCGCTCTCCAAGGGTCGCACTGCGGGAGTGACGATCCAGGGCCTTAAGCTGATACATCAGATACCAGACCTTGTCTTGCTGCCCCCTGGTCATCCCCCGCGAGGCAGCTCCATCCTTGCAGGGGGCCCGATCAGGCGGGGAGGGAGGCGGCTCTAAACCAGAGAGCTTGAGCCGTGCATACAGCTCATTGACGACAGCGCGATATTGGCCGTTATCCAGACAGCTGATATGCTCCTCGCCTGTCAGCCCCAGCACCAGGGCGTGCAGCTCGTCTCCCCGGTCAATCCCCAGCGCGGCGGCCATACCGTATATCTTGCGCGTCTTATCTTTGCCGTCCATACTCTAATCCTCCTCTCTTGGTACCCTCACGATCTTATATCTTGAGTATCTACCAGGGTGCCGGTTGATACCGATCCTGGTCTGATACTCGCGTTGCCACACTGAGTCTTTGGATATGCCCAACAGGGCAGCCAGATCTGCCCCTGTGTCAGCAACGGCCAGCGGCAGCTCATACCGGTCAGCGGTGACCGCCATCCAGATATAGGCAGGGCTGACGCCTCCGCCCGCCATTATCTTTGTGTTGCCGGGATGACCATAATCTTGGTGGTATCTTCGACCACCATCGCACCCCGGATCAGGTCAAGGATGTGCTCCGGGTCGTTGCAGCCTGCCGGTGATCCCATCAGGAGCTGACTAAAGTCATCCCACACAGCGGCCTCTTGGAGCAGGTATGCCCACTCCTGGGCCTGGTCCTTATCCATCCCGCCGATGGTCATCAGGTTGCGGACGTCTCCGTCGTAATTGATGCCGTGCAACTTTTTGGCAAGGACTTTTTTCTCTCGGTCATCTACGGGGAGGGATTGGATCGCGCCCGCCAGCGTCTGCTCTACGTACTCGCCGGACCACATCCCTCCCAACATCCGGGCCGCAGGGTCAGAGAGCTTATACGTCGTCCGCTCGGTAACGGCGTCCTTATATGCTCCTCCAAAGATTAGGCGTAGGCGGGAGGGGTATGTAAGCTTGACGGAGCGGGCGGTCGTGGCTATCACCTTGTTGCCACTGCTGCTGACATAGTCAGCGGTTTTGCGTTTTGTATCCTGCAAGTCTTGCTTGGCCTGCAGCAAAGACTCGCCCTCCAGCCGATCCTGCTCGACCTTAAGCCTGGCAATCTCGTCCTTGATCTGGACGAGCCTGTCGATCTTACGTGAGTCCATGATCCAACTCCTCTCTTAGCGCCTCGGCGCAGTCCCGGCACATGCTGATGCCGGATACCTCTATGACACGATCCACCGCGCCGCAAAAGCGGCAGACCGGCACGTGCGGCCTGATAACGACACTGTGATCTCCCGCCTCCTCGATATCTACAGCCATGCCCGGCGTCCATCCGACCTGGGCGCGTATATCCTTTGGGATGGTAACGCCACACTTGGATGTCAATTTTTTTGATCTCATACTAACCTCCTGTATGTTGTGGTACCCGGCACGTCCATGCGGCCATAACCTCCGCGCGCGTGTCGGCAATCTTATCAGCGGAGGCACGACGCTCAATGCTTAGACCACACGATGCACACCGTATGGTCACGGTGCGTATGGCTCCAGCCGCATATATCGTGTCTTTGCGCTCCGCCTTGCCTCCGCAGCAGGGACAGGGCGGCAGATTGTCAATCGTCATCATCTATGTATCCCTCCTCTTGGGCAATTTTGCGCAGCTTGGCTATCGTTCCAGCGCCGATCCCGTTGCCGGTTCCGGCCAACTCGTCCAAGTGGCGCAAGTATTGTCCCACGCCAAACGCCGGGGCCGTGCGGTCCACAAAGTCACACAGCTGCTCATCTGTCATCTTACGGATTTTGACCGCCGTCTCATGGCGATCCCGTTCGCCGGGCGTGCGCCTACATCTCCTCTTTTTGGCCATTGGTATCCTCCTTGCTGATCAACTCAATAGAGCTGTTGTTTTTGGTCAGATGCCGCCGCAAGGCGGTAAAATTCGTCCACCAAGGATAATATACGGAGTACGTGCGTTCTTTGCGGGCCTGTGCCCAGCGTTTTGCGGTGATACCTTTGGGAGGTTTTGCCGGTAGGAGACTGCGTCGCTCCTCTCGATAAAATCGGCGTCGCTCCTCGCAATCCTCGATCAACGTTTTCCCGCGTATCTTGCCGTCGATGTAGACGGCAATTACGTTGCGATATGTATTGTAGGGCTCAAATATAAGGGTGACCTTATATCCGTCTATCATCAGATCAGCATGGGCAAATAAGCTCGTGGCCATTTTTTCGCAGGCTGCCCAATCTTCTTTTGTCACGATTTCACCATCCTCTCCATGCGCTTTTGCAGCCGGATGTCCCGGCCCCGGAATTGTACCGTCGCATACGCCCCGGCGATCCGGGAGGCGACACGGTTGGTGTACAGCTTATCGATCTCCTCTATCGTCAGGTTGGTGCTGATGATGGTTGGTCTGCTGGTATTGAGCCGGGAGTTGATGAGGTCGTACATCTCCGACTGTGTATATCGGGTGACCATCTCCGCGCCCAGGTCATCGATCACCAGCAGCTCGCAGCCGTAGATGACCTCCCTGTACTCCAGGTTTTCCTCTGCCTGCCTAAATTTTGCAGACTCCAGCTGTCCCATTAGACGGGGAGCGGAGGCATACATCACCAGATGGCCGGAGCGCGCCACCCTCTCGGCAATCGCCAGTGATAGGTGCGTCTTGCCAAGCCCCGGTGGCCCGCAAAATAGCAGATTTTGTCCTCCAGCGTCAAAGTTGCGGACATACCTCTTGCAGCTCTCCAGCACCTTGGCCATCGTGGTACGATCCGCATCATCGTAGTAATGCAGATCAAAACCGCCAAATGAGCAGCTTTGCACCGGTGAGACGTCGCATAGCTGCTCATACACCAGATGGTTGAGGATTGCCTGCCTGCAGGCACAGGGCCTGCCGTCCACATAACCGCGATCCTCGCATACTGGACACTCGTATCGCGGTTGCAGGTCGGCATCCGTAAGGCCAGCATCGGCCATAAGTCTCTGCAGCCGGTCCTGCTCCACGCCGATCCGCGTCTCGATCTCGCTCATCTCCTCGGCCCTACCTCGGATTTTTGCCACTCCGTACCTGGCGTGCAAACGGCTCAAGGTGCTGCGGGCCTCCGGTATCTCTGGATGTGCGACACTGATCCGTACCTGATCCACCTCCTGCCTCCTGATTGCCTCACGGCGACGGGAGGCAAGTATCTCGTCTGCGCGCTGATCTAATTTTTTGGGGTATCTCAATATATCATCACCTCCATATAGACCTCACTCTGCGTTATACGGGCTTGTGACCGTCACTCTAACAAGTGGCCGCATTAAGGATTTGGGCGGCATCAGCCGCCCAGGATGGAGAGTGCCTGACGGAGGATGAGCTTGACGCATCAATAGGGCCGCCACATATATCGCAGGTGTATTTAACCGTTGTTGTTTTCATCTTTTTCCTCCCCATTATTTTTTTGAGACACTTTTGGACGCATCCCTCGTAGTATCCCGATTGATATCCGTTTGCAGCACCGACCGCAAAAGATACCGATGATGCTACCATGGACAAAAATGCTGCTGCCCCCAGATTATACGGATATCCAGTCAGCGCGATGGCAACCACAACCCCTGGGCATAGGGCACATGCCGCAACACACGCAAATTTTATGAGGTTTTTTGTCCTTTTCTTCATTCTGTTTGCCTCCTATTGGAGATGGCAAGCAGCACGCCGCATAATCCGATCAGCGGCAGCGCCCAGGCAGCGATGGCCAGGTACTCCCCGGTGTGCAACTGCATCGCCGCGATGCCGCACAGCAGGCCAACGGCCCATGGGAGTATGTAGCGAGCGATCTTGCACATGTTGATGCCTCCTTAATACGCTACGATTTTCATCGTTTTTGCCATGGCCAACAAGCCCTGATAGCTTGTGTCCTCATTGTCCTCGGCGTTGCTGTAGAGGTTTACGGCCCCGCGCACGCCCTGCTCACTGCGGGCAATGGCCAGCAGCAGCTCCAGCTCCTTATCCCTCCCGGCCAGCGCCGGGAAAAGGAGGGCAATATCGCCCCCACTGACCTCACCGGTGTGCCGGATGTTGATCAGCTTTGTGCGGTTGCGTATTTGGGCAAATGCCGGGCGGCGGGTGCCGACGTTGATCGTCTCCGGGTTGCCGATCATGCAGCAGCCCAGCTCCGGGTTGCTGTCGGTAAGCGCCCGGATCGCCTCGACCGTCTTGATCGGCAGGTGCTGAGCCTCGTCTACGATGAGCACTTTGCGCCCCCCACGCAAATGCTCGTCCACCTCCAGCCACATGTCATCTTTGCGCGCCGCCGATATTTTAAGCCGTCGACAAAGCATCTTAAAAAACGCTGTAACACTGCTCGTACAGGGGTTGGCCGTAATCAAGATCGCCTGGTTGGGGTGGTCCTCGACATACTTGAGAGCAGCCTTGGTTTTGCCGATCCCTGCGTCCCCGCACTCGTTGGCAAGGCCGCCCTTGAGGTGGCACATGCGGATCGTCGCGTATACGCCCTCGCTGATTGATGTGGGGACGTAGTCTGGCGTAGTGCTGGCCAGCTCGTCCGCCGCCGCTTTGGTCTCCAGGTGCTGGCGGAGACGGGCTTCAAATCCGGCGACATCGCCGGTGTACTTGCTGTTGCGGTAGGTGGAGACCACCGCCACGCTCACGCCGATCTGCCGGGCAGCCTCGCTCTGGCTGCCAACCTCCTTGACGTACTCCTCCAGACGCTGCTGGAGGCCCTGATCGTAATCATATTGCTTATTACTCATAATACTATCTCCTCTCTTTGGCCTCTCGGTTGCGGATCATGCGCTGGATATCGATGACCACTCCACCGTCATCACCAACCGCCGCGCGGGCGCGGTCTGACTGCGGCGCGGGTGTAATCTCCGTGATATTGCTTGTGCTGCCATCTGACGGTAGGAGCAAGCCCTCGTTGTTGACGTGGGCGGCCCTCACAAAGATGTCCAGTACATTGAGCGGCCCATATTGTGATACGGCCTGCTCGCGCTGGATGTCCGCCATATGTTTGGCCTGGTTGCGCCAGCGGCGCTTTTGCTGCATGGCGGTGCGCACATCATCCTTGCTTGCGCCATAGTCAAGCATCAGCTCGCTGATCACCGGCACGGTCATGACATATTTTTCGTCCACGTCATACACGCGGACGGTGCTAAGGTCCTCCGGATCGTACCGCAGGTAGACTTTTTTGCCGCTCCAATGGAGGAGCAGATCGTCCGAGTGGTAATAGATGCGCTCGCCACACACCGTGAGGTACACGCCGTTTTTGCGGACGGTTTGCGCCCTGGTGGAGCGCATCATCATGAGATAGAGGTCGTCCGGCGCGGCGCGGCGGATAGCCTGCGGCAAATGGTCATTATAGACCTGCATCTTGGTTTTGCCGCGATCCCCTACGACCTTACCGTTGTAGACCTGACAATTAAAATAGCCGTCGATCATCTCGTTGACGACCTGTGTCAGCTCACCATCTGTTGGGATGTTGCCTGCCTTAAGCTTGCGCTTGAGCTTTTCCGGCTTGGCCACCACGTTGCTCCCACAGTAAGTGTCAAATAATCGGCTCAAAAACGTAAAATTCTTAAATTCTCGCTCAATGATCTTAGCCTGGGCGTTGCGCGGCAGGGCGTTAGTCATCTGGATGCCAAGGCGCTGTAAGATCGGCGTCGGCAAGTCGATCTTGACCTTGCTTGTGCGCCGGTGCCCTGTACCTCCGATGTCGATGTTGAGATACTCCCGGCCATTGTCGACGTAGATGTTTTTTGGGATGCCGTAGCGCTGGATCGCCTTTCGCAGCGCAAAGATCGTGGCGTCACTGCTGGGGTGATCTGTAACCACCCATCCGACATAGATGCCCGATCGGGCATCGATAAATGCGGACAGCGTCATGCGGTGATGCCGCTCGCTACCGTCGTCAGCCTTGCTGATGACGTCGATCGTGTGGCCATCAGCGATCCAATAGTCGTTGGATGACATATCATCGTAAAACCGATCCACAAAAATCCCGTAGCGGTCATTAAATGCCTTGTCCCCCTCACGGGCCAAGCACGCCACCGGCTTGCTAAACTCTCTGGTCCAGCGGTACATGGTGTCGTAGCTGGGCATCCGCGCCATCAGCTCCGGGCGCTGCCGCTCGATCTCCAGCCGTGTGGCCTCGTAGCATTTTGATATCGGGAGCGCGCGCTCGTCCAGGTACATCCACAAAAATAGATCCTTGATCTCCGACGGAAATGAGGACGAGCCCTTGCGCCACATGCCGCGCTTGTCGATCAGGCCATCATAATCGTTGGCCTTGTACGCGCGTTGGCGGCTGTACAGGATATCGCGGGAGACGCGCACATCCGGGTGCTTGATCCGGCACTGCGTTATGTACTCCGCGTCCGCCGTGTCCTTGTCCTTGCGTGGCGATCGGTAAGCTTGCCAATCCTGGACAATGGTAATCCAGCGGCTGATCTCATCGCGCTGGGCGGCGGTATATGCATCCAGCGGCTTGGAAGCCTTGACCGGCTGTGCTTTTTTGGACTTGCGCAGCTCCGGAGGCAGATCAAGGCCATGCTGGCGATAATATTTGACCTGTAGAGCTGGGTCAAGGCCTGCGACAGCAAACTGATACGCAGGTCTGTTTTTCTTATTTTTTACAATTTTTCCGCAAAGTTTTCCGCTTTGCGCCAACTGCTTAATGTTTCGTTGGCTACAGCCCTTAAGCTCTGCCAACTCTTTTGTCGATATTTCGAGTTGCAATTATGTCACCTGCTTTCAGCCTGCCTCATCGGCACCGGGCGGCCAGCCCTCGGTGGACGCCCTTGCGGGCGTTTCGGCGGATCAATCAATGCGGACGGTGACAGGATCGTAGACGCGGACACGTCGACGCAGCTCTTCCCCGCTGACATCCCCCTCACGGGCGGCATCCCAGCCATCTACGTTGACAGCGATGTAAGCCTTGCACCATGCCGCCAAATGCGTCGGAAGAGTGCCGACCACCACATGATCAGAGATGTCCTCCGGAGATACAATGCCGGAGAGTACCCTGGCGTCGGGATACAGCTTTTGCAGCATCTCTGCAGTCCCCGGACGCCCGGATACGATGACAAGGTCACTTGTGTCAACGCCCTCAGCAGACGAGATGGTGATATGGTTGACGTTGAGATCCGCGCTGAGGACGTCGTCTGCTGTTGCGTATTTCGCGCCGCGCGGCAGGATCGGAGCGTAATACTCCGCAATACCCATCTCCAGCATGGCGGCGGGCGGGAGTGTTGACACAATGACTTTTTGTCCCTCAGGGTTTGATTTTAGCGCATAGTCTACAATTGCCGGGAATCCGTATGCCTCGATACAGTTGTGTGCTTGCAAGTCGTTGAGCTTTTTCATTTTTGCCTCTTTCTCCCCGTTTTGGGGCTAATTTTCCGGGATAGCCTGCCTCATCAGCACCGGGAGGCCAGTCCTCGGTGGACGCCCTTACGGGCGTTTCAGCTTGTATAATTCTTTTTCGTGGATTATTATAAGAGCGGATGCGTACGGGGCGCTGCATGGGATCACTTCCTTTGGCAGAGGAGGTGATATCTTGATGAAAAAATATCGTATAAAGCGCAAGATTTATACGAGCGATAGTGATAGAGCGACATACTTAATGGAGCGTGGTTATAAGCTCGTTTCCATGTCGTACTGGCTGTACTCTGCAAGTCCTGTAGTCAGCTACGTCTTACAGGATAAGTGGTTCTAACGATCATCCGATAGTAATGTAATCTTGGGTCCCATGCAGCGCCCCGTACGCATCAATTAGAGTGCTTGCACTCTGGCTATTTCCTTATTTTAAGCTCCTTTCGGTTTGACAAAAATATCATCAACCTTGCATCCCAGGGCTTTTGCAATTTCCCGAGCACGCAGATGGCTGGTCATTTTGGTGGTTCCGTCTTCCAGTCGATAGATAGCGTTGATCGGGAGCCCTGATGCGACTGCCAGGCGGGAGGCGGTCATATTGGCTTTTCTTCGGCGGATTTGCAGCTCAACAGAATTCACCTTAAGTAACATTGCATATCACCTCACAAATATTATCAAATGACAATGTTTTCTATACTAT